>NZ_WXWS01000347.1:0-11232 GCF_009904715.1 Vibrio sp. V42_P2S4T144
AATGCTATATGCCAAATATAGTAAAACCCCGGAGGTGGTAAGACTCCGGGGTTTTGAAATTTTTTAGATGTCTCGGTTGGTAAGTCCGATTATCTTTTATGCAAAAGGTTTGGATTTAATCCGATTAATTCCTTGGTAGGGAATTAGATACGGATGAAGTCCATGTGTTCAACTTTTGGCTTGAACGCGTGACGTTGAACGTCTTGTGGCTTAACTTTAACTTCTTTGCCATCGATAACTAGAACGATGCCTTCGTAGAATTCAGGCTTGTCCATTTGGTTTACGATGTCGTCGTGGTTAAGAACGATAGCTACTGCTGCTTCTTCACCGCCGTATACAACTGCAGGGAATTTGCCAGCGTGACGTAGGCGGCGGCTCGCACCTTTACCTAGTTCAGTACGTACTACTGCTTCGAATTTCATAGTATTTACTCTCAAATTAGTAAAAATCAAATGTTCACAATCAACAATGCGACCTTGTTGTTCGTGGTAAAGCTTGAAACAGGAACTGTTCAAGCGAGCGCGGATACTATCATTCCACTTCTAAATGGGCAACCCAAATCGTATCCAAATCAACAAAAAGGTATGATTTAGCGGGGTGGAAGGCTATCCCTTTTAACGCTTTGCTTGGATTTTGTTCACATCGACTTCATTTTCATCGGTTTACTAATCATGGTCCGAAGAACAAAGTTTATGTGTTATATGCTTTATGTTCGGCTGAGATGTAAGACTAAAGATGCTTTTAATCCACCTAAAGCGCTTGTATCCAATGTTAATTGACCTCGGTAACTGTGTGCCATTTCACTGACTATGTTTAGACCAAGACCTGAGCCAGGGGTTGTTTCATCCAATCTAACTCCTCTCTTGATTACTTGACTCAGTTTCTCTTTAGGGATGCCTGGCCCATCATCTTCAATAATGATGTGTATATTTTCCTTATCCTGAGATGAGTGCACACGAATCATGCTGTTGGCCCACTTATAGCCATTTTCTAGCAAGTTACCTAGCATTTCGTCGAGATCGGTCTGCTCTACTGCTACATTCAGCTCTGAATCAAGTTCATTAATTAAGGTAATGCTTCGGCTCGCATACACTTTATCAAACGCCATTGAGATAGCATCCACACGATCTGCTGGGTTCGACTTCACTGATAATATGTTCATCGATCCGGCCATACGGGCACGACCCAAATGGTAATCGATATGGTCTTGTATTTGATTGATTGGAACTCGGAGACGGGATTGTGCCTCAGGTTCTAACGTCTGAACTTCATTTTTTAGAACAGAAAGTGGCGTTTTAAGTGCATGAGATAGGTTACCTGCATGATTGCGAGCTCTCTCTAGTAATTCTTGGTAATGGAACAGCAGAGCGTTGAGGTCGAAGATTAGAGGAGAAATCTCTTTTGGGTAGGTTTCTTCTAGACTCTTTTTATTACCAGACTTCAGCTCGGCTAATTCTTTTTGTAGCTTTGTAAGCGGACTCAATGACCAAGCAATTTGCAGTAAAATGACGGTAAGCACGCCCGCGAATAATAAACCCAAAATAAGCCAAAGTTGGCCGATTAACGTTTGAAGGGTATTTTTAATGGGTTCTTCGTCAATACCAATAATAATGTGAATAGGACCATCGTAATCAGGAAGATACAGCGCTTTTTCTAGCGTAATTAGTTTTTCGCCTCTTGCTCCATACGCATCTTTATCCAAACCTTTGTGTTCGATTTTTTTGTCCCACAAAGAACGAGAACGTTCGAGGCTTGCCTCTGTAGAGGCACTCCAATACAAACCACTGTAAGGTCGGTTAAATCGAGGGTCTGATAGCTGAGCTGCGAGTGAAAGATGCCCGGTGTTATCGACTTCTAACTGTGCTGCGACTTCATCCATAAAAATGCTGAGCTGTGAGCGAGTGTCATCAACCATATAGTTGTAGACCTGCGTCGGTATCGTCACACCAGCGGCGAGGATCATTGCCGTTAACCAAACGATCGCCGCTAAAACGAGGCGACTTTTGATACTCAGTCGTTTTATTGCGTTCAACGGTAGCCTGTTTCTATTCGGCATTTAATTGGTATCCCAACCCTCGGACAGTTTTGATGATCTTTGGTGCGATTTTTTTGCGAATTCGGCCGATAAAAACTTCGATTGTGTTGGAGTCACGATCAAAGTCTTGTTTGTAAATGTGCTCGACGAGTTCGGTTCGAGAAATCACTTTTTCCGGGTTATGCATAAAGTAAGCGACCACTTTATACTCTAGCGCCGTCAAGCTTACCGCTTGCCCTTGCCACATGACTTTAGAAGTGCGCGTATCCAAGCTCAAGTCGCCAATTTGCATCACAGGAGAGGCGTTACCTGATGCTCTTCGCAGTTGTGCGCGAATACGAGCGATAAGCTCAACCATTTCAAACGGCTTAGTTAGGTAATCGTCTGCACCTGCGTTTAAGCCTTCAACTCGCTGCGTTAGGGTGTCGCGAGCGCTTAAAATCACGACAGGAGTATTAATGTTTTCATCTCTGATGCCTTTTAGGACGGTAAGACCATCCAGTTTTGGCAAGCCGAGGTCGAGAACAATGGCGTCCCATTCTTCCGAAGTCGCGCGATACAGAGCGTCTATGCCATCTTGGGACAATTCTGGTACCCAGCCGGTACTTTCTAATGTTTCGATGATTTGCTCGCCTAAACGAGGATCATCTTCAACAACAAGTATTTTCATATTGATGATTCTTATTATGTTTGGATTTTTATCGAAGTAAGCTACGCATCGTGTCTGGATTACGCATTAGACAAGTTTAGTTGTTTTGCGGCTTTAACGCTTTGTTAAAGCTGCGACCTTTGATCTCAAGCATTTCCAGCGTGGCGGCGTCGTACTCAACTTTCAGGACGCTATTGTTGTACAGAATTTTCAATTCATACACCCAAGCATCATCATCTTCTTCAAGCTCGACCTTGATGATGCGGCCGTATAGGTCGTTTTCTACTGTGGCGTAAAGTTCCGAAAATGGTCGTATATATCCTTGTTGAACCGCGCGATAGACCTCATCTTGATCTTCATCGAATTCGATGCGTGTTCCTGGCTTTTCGACATCTTGCACGATGGCGTGGCCATTTTGTGATGTGTGCTCGTTGCCATGCTTGGCAAAACTTGGTGCACACATGAATGTCGTGATAAGGCCGAAAAGTAACGCAGAATGTAGAGAAGTCGTTGCTTTATACATAGTCAAACCTTTTCTGGAGCGTTAGCCGCAGTATATCGGATATAGATGAACAGAGAGTGAATCAGCTAATTAAGTTTTGCCATGTGTTGTCGATGTTATTTCAACTCATCTTCAAAAATTTTATCTCGCAGCTTCCAAAAGCGACCAGATTTTCTAGCAATAACAAACTGAGGCAAACGGAAACGATGTTGATTAGCGACAACGCGTGTCGGTGAAGCCTCTTCAAAAGGACGATGCTTGTCTGCTAAGTGGGGGCGTACGAACTGATCTTTAAACGTTTGTTTTTGTTTTTTGGTACTCAATGTCCAAAACTCATGAACTAACGCATTGCCTTCGCCTTGGTATGGTTCACCAGAATACGTCACCTTTAGCTGAGATTTACCATCACTGGACTTAAATACAGATAGGTCCATTTCTGTGCATTCAAAGATTAATGCATCTTTGAGATTAAGGGCTTCTTTTAGCTTTTTATCTGGGTCTACGAGCGTCGCATCACACTCATGACAAATTCGTGCAGCGATATCGTTGTCCGCACCACATTCACCGCAGTATTTGGCACGAAAACGGTAGCCACAGTGTTCACGTTCGCCTGTGTCTTCATCTTCAAAGTAACCTTGGCAACGTCTGCCAAAATGTTCAACCAAGAAACTGTTACTATCCAACTTACCCCAGAAGTTGTTATTGAATCCGCAAGCCGGGCAAGGAATCGTGATAATTTCACTGTCAGAGTCTGGTTTGGGATCACCGACTTCAGGTTGGTATAAATCGTAGCTGTTGCCTGCGTAATCAAGCACTAAACATTCTGATTTTCCGTCTGATAAGCGTAATCCTCGTCCTACTATCTGTTGGTACAGACTGGCTGACTCTGTTGGTCGCAAAATCGCGATTAAATCGACATGCGGCGCATCAAACCCGGTTGTCAGTACCGAAACATTGACTAAGTATTTTATTTGACGATTCTTGAACGCTTGGATGATCGCATCGCGCTCCGGCGTAGGTGTATCACCAATGACGATTTCAGTTTCGCCTTCTGGCAATAAACTGTGTATCTCCTGTGCGTGTCGAACAGTTGCAGCGAAGATCATGACACCTTGACGCTCTTTCGCATATTGCATGATTTGCTCAACAATTTGTGGAGTCGCACGTTTGGCTTTATCGATCACCATGTCCATTTCTGCTTCTTTGTAGCGTCCGGTGTTAGCGGGCTTCAGCTGAGAGAAGTCGTAAGACAAAACGGGCGCATCCATCATGCGGGCTGGAGTGAGGAAGTTTTCGTCGAGCAAGTAACGGATCGGCAGTTCGAAAATACAATCGCGGAAGAATCGAGGCTCTTCGGTTCGCACTTGACCTCGGGTGTGATACTGATAAATCCAGCCCATTCCTAAACGATAGGGCGTTGCAGTTAGTCCCAGCACCTTAATGCCAGGGTTCAGTTCTCGTAAGTGAGTAATAACTTTTTGGTAGCTGCTGTTTTTGTCATCTGGCACACGATGGCACTCATCAATAACGAGCAGAGAAAACTGGTTTTTGAACGAATCTAAGTTACGTACGAACGATTGAACCGAAGCAAACACGACTTGCTGGTCAGTTTCTTTTCGTCCCAATCCTGCTGAGAAGATAGAACCTTTTAAACCATAACCTTCATACTTTGCGTGGTTTTGCTCGACCAGTTCTTTTACGTGGGCGAGGACTAACACTCGTCCTTTCGCAAGGCGAGCAAGTTCTGCGATCACCAAGCTTTTTCCTGCACCGGTTGGCAGCACGATCACTGCTGGTGTCGAGTGTTTACGAAAGTAATGAATAACGGCTTTAACCGAGTCGGCTTGATAAGGACGAAGTGTGTACATGAAAATATGTGAAATTGCTCAACTATTCGAACTAGGAACGCTATAATACCTGACTTTTATACCCAAGTGACCTTTAAACCAAGATTTAGAGATCACTTGGGTATAATTCAATGAGGTATTCATGCGTTTAGATAAATATTTGTGTGACGCTCTGGGTGCAACACGCAAACAGGCAACAAAGATCATCAAAAGTGGAGACATCACCGTTGACGGTGAGGTTCAAAAAAGTGGTGCATTTAAAGTACCTAAAGGTGCGGAAGTGATGTGGGAAGACCGTGTTATTGGTGCTCCTGGCCCTCGTTACATTATGTTGTATAAGCCTGCTGACTTTGTTTGTTCACATGAAGATGGCTACAACCAAACTGCATTCGCATTGCTTGATGAGCCTAAAATTGAAAACCTTCACTTTGCGGGCCGATTAGATGTCGACACAACTGGTTTAGTGTTGATTACGGATGATGGTAAGTGGTCTCACCGTATTACTTCACCTAAGCATAAGTGTGAGAAAACGTACCGTGTTTGGCTCGTCGATGCTATTCAGCCAGATTACGCGGAAAAGCTCGAACAAGGCATCATTTTGCGCAATGAATCAGACGCAACATTGCCAGCTCGTTTGGAAATCGTGAACGAGGCCGAGAATGAAGTATTGTTGACTATCGTGGAAGGTAAGTATCACCAAGTGAAACGTATGTTCGCGGCGTTAGGAAATAAAGTTGAGTACTTACATCGTGAGCGTATTGGTTCTATCGAACTTGATGAGGCACTAGAACCAGGTGATTATCGCTACCTCACGCAAGAAGAAATTGATTCTATTTGGAATTAATTGTCGGCATGGGAAATTCTTTAGTTCCTAATAGGAACTAGTCTTTTGGTAGAAATTGGCTCAAAATAAATTTTCCTACCAAAATTAGTGCCTAGACAATTCCGGTGTGCTTACTCATCTCAGTGATATGCCTTTGCATTTAGCTGATGCATGCATACTCTTATTGCAAAGCCTTCGGCTACGGTGAATGGAATGATGGTGTCAACGCCATCATTTTTACTGCATTGTGTTTGTTTCCCATAAACACATTTCGCTTTCACATGCTTTTCTATGTCGAGTTCGTCAAGGTCACACCTTGGTACATATTTGCCCTTATGATTCTCGAACGTTGGATAGAACAGGTTTTTGGCTTCTACATTCAGCGATATGAGAACTTCCGTTATTTTCACTTTGTTCTGCAAGTATTGACGGTAGGGCTCCAACAAGAGGTAAAAGAATGACAGAAAAAGCTCAAAGTGCTCCGCAATCCCAAATCAGTTTTCTATTGTTTCTGGTACTAGGAGCGATTGGTGCTTTGACGCCTTTGGCGATCGATATGTATTTGCCTGCGATGCCGACAATTGCGAAAGATTTGGGGGTCGCGCCTGGCGCGGTTCAGATTACGTTGACGGCTTATACCGCGGGTTTTGCGATCGGCCAGTTAATTCACGGGCCGCTTGCCGATAGCTTTGGTCGAAGACCTGTGTTGATTTTAGGCGTACTTTTCTTCGGCTTGGCTGCTGTTGTGAGTGCGACAACAAATGGCATTGATGCGCTGACCTATGTACGTACGGCACAAGGTTTTGCTGGCGCGGCAGCGGCGGTCATTATCCAAGCCGTCGTGCGTGACATGTTTGACCGTGAAGACTTTGCACGCGCAATGTCCTTCGTTACTCTGGTCATTACTATTGCGCCGTTGGTGGCACCGATGATCGGTGGCCATCTCGCGATTTGGTTTGGTTGGCGTTCCATTTTTTGGGTACTAGCTATTTTCGCTGTAGTTGTGATTTTTCTCGTACTTTGGAAAATCCCTGAAACGTTACAGCCTGAAAATCGTCAGCCTCTTCGTTTCCGCACGACGCTGAGAAACTACGCCAGATTATGCTCCAATCCTGAAGCGATCGGTTTGATGCTCTCAGGTGCGTTTTCATTTTCCGGAATGTTTGCATTTTTGACGGCGGGTTCGTTTGTTTATATTGATTTATATGGTGTTCGACCAGACCACTTTGGTTACCTATTTGGTTTGAACATTGTGGCGATGATCATCATGACCAGTATTAATGGTCGCTTGGTGAAGAAAGTTGGTTCCCATGCCATGCTTCGTTTTGGGTTGTTCGTGCAACTTTTGGCGGGGATTGGTTTATTCGTAAGTTGGTTAATGGACTTCGGATTATGGGGCATTGTGCCTTTTGTTGTGCTGTTTATCGGTACATTGTCGACGATAGGTAGTAACGCGATGGCGCTGCTTTTAAGTGGTTACCCATCAATGGCGGGTACGGCGTCGTCTCTAGCGGGGACATTAAGATTCGGTATCGGTTCATTGGTTGGTGCGCTGGTGGCATCACTGCCCGGAAATGTTGCTTGGCCGATGATCATCGTGATGTTTGCTTGTTCTGTGCTTTCAGCACTGTTTTATTGGACTTTAGGAAGAAAGGCGTAATGTCGAATTACACCAAAGAAATTCAAAACTTGGTTAACTCAGCACTTGAAGAGTTAGATCAAGAGCATCGCTCAGGTAAGTTAGCCAATGCCCCTGTTGCGAATAACCATTATTTAGTGCGTTGGGTAACAAAGGCGCTAAAATCACAACGTTTCGGACGTACGGTAGGCGATGACTTAACGCGTTGGCAAAAAGCAGGTCGCTCAAAGGGGAACGATGCTGGTTTGTTGTTTATCTTCAAGCGTATTTCTGCTTTTTATGCGCAATTCTTCCCTGAAGGTGAAGACTCCAAAGTGTTCAAAGATTCAGATATTGAGTCTTTTCTTGATTTGATGGAGCAAGCAGGCTGGGAAGTCTCAACATCTGAGCAACTGATTGGGTGCGGCAAAGTACAAATCTTCACTGAAGGTCAAAACTCTTTAGCGTTATGTGCAGACCAATGCGAAAGCTGTTTTGATGGCGAGTTGCTCGTAAAGCCAATGAGTTGGTTTGTGCGTGGCAATCATGCTGAGTTTGTTGAGAAAGCAGCGCAAGCGGGCTTTATGGTTCATAAGGTAACAGACTACAAATCGATGGTGAAATACCATGGCGAGTACCTTATTTTTCCAGCAAACGAAGGCAACCAGTTAGCCGAAATTCCACTCTCGTTCAAAGCTGACTAAAGTGACATTTTGAGTGTTTAGAAGCCCCTGTTATTGGGGCTTTTTGTTTTCTAAACGGTTTGCTTCTTTCGCGATGGCTTTGACCATGCCTTTAAATATGAAAAGATGGGCTGGCATCATTGCAAACCAATAAAGCAGCCCAAGAAACCCTTGCGGGTGCCACCAGGCGGTAATATCCAGCTCTCGTTCGTCACCGAGATCTTTGATGGTAATTTCTAAACGCCCAAGGCCTGGGCCTTTCATACCAAAAAACAGTGAAAGAAACTGATTATTATCGCAGCGAATCACTTTCCAAGAGTCAATAAAATCACCGACTTTAAGCTCTGGTCCAGGAGGAGAAACGCGAATCGGTTTTCCGCCACCAAAAAAGATATCGAGCCATTCACGTGTACGCCACAAGATGTTGGCAAAGTAATAGCCTTTTTCGCGACTCCCGATCTTTTGCGCCACTTTCCATAATGCCGCAGCGGAGGCATGAGTTTTAATGCTCGCTCCAGCTTGTTTTGGGTAATAGCCATATCCTGGTTGCCATCGACGAAGCGCTGCGGGTTCAAACCCCCAGACATTACTGCGTACAAATGTGCCTTCATCTTGAATGGTATCAGTTACCGCTTGCTCGTAGCTGATCAGCGTTTGAGGAAATCGTTCTTCAATCGCTTTGGAGTTTGCAATGTAGTCGTGCTCTAAGCCCGCAAGTAATGCTTTACCGATACTAGTTGGCACTGAGGTAACTAAACCTAGCCAGTACGATGCCATTTTCGGAGTAAGTAGCGGGGTCGACCACAGTCGATACGGCTTGTTCGTGATTCGGCAAATGACTTTGAACTGTTCGCGGTAGCTAAGTGTATCTGGCCCACCAACTTCATAAATTTGACTTTCTTCTGGAGAGGGGGCTTCTGCTAACTTCAACAAATAGTGGTTGAGATTGGGCAAGGCAATAGGGTTCGCTTTTGAGTCGACCCATTTAGGCGCTATCAAAATAGGTAAGTTGTAGACAAAGTCACGCATGATTTCGAAAGCGGCAGAGCCGGGGCCGATGATAACGCCAGCACGCAATTCAGTTACTGGAACACCAGACTGTCGAATTATTTTTCCCGTGGCTTTACGAGCGGCTAAATGGCGAGAGTTTCCGGTTTGAGGTTGAATGGCACTCAAATATACAACATGCTCGACGGAGCTTTGTTCCAACGCATATTTGAAGTTCAAAGCAAGGTTTAGTTCGTACTCAACAAAGTCATCACCTTGAGCCATCCCGTGCACGAGAAAAAAGACTAAATCAAAATCGTTCACTACAGCCTTCGTGGTCTCTGCGTCAGCCAAGTCGAGATACCTTAACGTTAAATTAGGGTGAGGCTGAGTTCTTGACTCTAAATAATCAATATGTCGCGCCGCTGCTGTGACGGCGTAACCTTTATCTAAAAGTAACGGAAGAAGTTGAGAGCCAATGTAACCCGAGGCGCCTAGCACCAACACCTTTTTCATTATCTGTCCTTTTATCGTTGGTGGAATAAACACCACAGAGTATAATCATGAGACACTTTCCCCATTCTATCAATAAGTTGTCGTTGGAGCGCTTGTGACTTTTCTTTCTCAACTCTCAATACACGCAGATAAAGCATTCTTACGTCGTTTATTTGCAATCGCGTTACCAATTACACTGCAAAGCATGATGTTTTCTAGCAGAAGCCTCGTCGATGTTCTTATGCTTGGTCAACTTGGTGAAGCTGAAATTGCCGCTGTTGGAGTTGCTGCGCGCGCGACTTTCGTCACCACCATCATGTTAGTTGGGGTGACAACGGGCGGTGCGTTGTTAACCGCTCAATATTGGGGGGCTGGCGATAAAGTTGGGGTGCGTCGCAGTACCGCTTTAACATGGATGATCGCAATGATGTTTGCTGCGATTGCTGTTGCTTTGTTTGTTGTTTTTCCACAGCCTATCATGAGTTTGACTACCGATTCACAAGAAGTGATTGAGCTAGGGGCCAGCTATCTCATTATTTCGTCGGTTAGCATGTTTGCTGTTGCATGTGTGGCCAGTATGTCGGTGGGCCTAAGGGCGATGCACCAACCAGGCTTAAGCACTTTTTTTAGTGGTATAGGCATTTTATCTAATGTTTTTCTTAACTGGGTTTTAATTTTTGGTCAATTAGGCTTTCCTGCTTTGGGTATTACGGGAGCAGCGATCGCAACGGTAATCAGTGGCGCGATCGAAGTAGGTTGCTTGTTTGGTTATCTATGGTTGAAAAAACACATAATCGCATTTGGCTGGGATGATATACGCGCAGGATTGGTCTTAGATAAAATTACGCGTTTCTTGAGCCTCTCTTTGCCAACCACATTTAACTTCTTGGCGTGGGCTGGTGGGTTGTTTGCTTATCACGCGATCATGGGGCAAGCAGGCGTGCAAGGTTTGGCGGCGCTTTCCGTAATGACACCTGTTGAGTCGATCGCATTGGCGATGATGATTGGTTTATCGAATGCGGCTGCAGTTCTAGTCGGGAACCAGCTCGGCGCTCGTAATTTTGAACCCGTTTATTATCAAGCATGGGCTACGGTCATTTTGAATGTGCTTATCGCATTTGTGGTCGCCGTCTTGTTGATAGTGTCAAATCAATGGATCCTTAATGCGTTTAGTGCACTGACAACGGACACTCGCGAGCTAGCTGAACAGTTTATGGTGATTCTTGCGTTGGGTGTCGTGCTACGCTCGGTGCCGATGATGGCTATTGTTGGTGTATTACGTGCGGGCGGTGATGTTAAGTTTTGTTTGTATCAAGACATCTTGGCGCAGTGGGTGATCGGGATTCCACTCGCAGCATTTGCAGCGATTTATCTCAATTGGGACCCACAATGGGTTTACTTACTCTTTTTGACGGAAGAAGTTGTGAAGTGGGCGATTTGCTTGCCAAGAATGGTTAGCCGAAAATGGATGAAAAACCTGATTGGCCAGTAAGGAGGAACAGAGTTTATTTTGGCTGCAAAAATCTGCTCAAAACGTCAACAAAATTAGCAACAGAAAGTGAATCGAGTTGCATTTGTACTTCCATAGTGTGA
>NZ_WXWS01000399.1:0-11221 GCF_009904715.1 Vibrio sp. V42_P2S4T144
GTTATTGACCCAGCGAAACCTGCGCGAAGCGGTCAGTGTTTTTCTAGGCAATTTGTTTTCCCAAATGGCACAAAGCAATAATACGCCAAGGAAAAAGCCTAATCTGAGCCATGAGGGTTCTTGAAATGTCGTTTCTGTCACTGTCATTCCCTTATTTATTTCTTTATCTATGACCGAGATAAGAGTGAAATTATTTCAACACACTGCTGATGGGCTTATCTTGAGGCGAAACCATAATATCAGTAGAATCGCGCTCTACTTTTTACTTGGCATTACTTACCATGAGAATTCACGCTTTCCACCGTTTATATCAGTACCGACAATCTATCTCAACCAAGCCTTTCAACGCGCGTGGATGTAAAGTGGTTCGTTGCCAATATTGCCAGGTTTCTGAGCAACACTGTTTGTGCGACCTTCAGCCAAACATCAAGGCCAATATTGCATGTATGTTGATTGTTTCTGAAAACGAAGTGTTTAAGCCAAGTAATACCGGTCGTCTAATCGCTGATACGATTCAAGAGACTTACGTGTATCAATGGAACCGAACAGAACCGTCTGAAGAGATGCTAGCGCTACTACAGGATGACAGTTACCAACCGGTGATTGTATTTCCTGCAGACTATGTGGATGATCCCTCTCGTTTAATTGAAGATCTAGAGCCAGGGCGATTGGTAAAAGAAGATGTCGAGAACAAAAAATGGTTGCTGATCTTTATTGATGGTAGCTGGCGTGAGGCGCGAAAGATATTCCGTCGTTCTGATTTTCTTAAATCTTTGCCTGTGCTTTCCATTGAGCCGGAATCTCTGTCTGAATACATCATGCGCCGCTCCGAGAATGATCAGCATCTTTCAACCGCCGAAGTCGCGACATTAGTTTTAAAACAAGCTGGTGAGCCTAAAGCTGCGGAATGCCTTCAATTGTGGTTTGAAGCCTTCAGAGAAACTTACATGCTGAGCAAGACTCGAGTCAAAAACGACCCTAACCAGCCACACTTGAAACGTTTCAAAGAGTGGATGAAAACCGAGAGCTGACTCTAAGGAATGAGCTTTTGTTGATGGTATGTTGTTCAACTGGCTTCGGTGAGGGGATAAATCTGCATTCGGTCACGGTTTGCAGGCGTACAGATATGGATAATGCCATCAGTTTATACTTTTGACTCTAGCCATTTTTGAGAGTCGTTTGAAGCATTTTTTAGGAGAGAAATACATGTATTACGGCTTTGATGTCGGTGGCACTAAAATTGAATTTGGTGCATTTAACGAGAAGCTTGAGCGTGTAGCGACGGAACGTGTACCTACACCAACAGACAACTACGAGCTGCTGGTTGATACCATTGCGGAATTGGTGAATAAATACGATACAGAGTTTGGCTGCGAAGGTACGATTGGTCTTGGCTTGCCAGGTATGGAAGACGCCGATGATGCAACGGTACTAACAGTTAACGTTCCTGCGGCAAAAGGCAAACCACTTCGTGCTGATCTGGAAGCTAAAATCGGTCGCAGCGTAAAAATTGAAAACGATGCAAACTGTTTCGCGCTTTCTGAAGCGTGGGACGAAGATCTTCAAGATGAACCATCTGTACTAGGTTTGATCCTTGGTACTGGTTTTGGCGGTGGCTTTATCTACGAAGGTAAAGTATTCTCTGGCCGCAACCACGTAGCGGGTGAGGTGGGTCACACACGTCTTCCTATCGACGCATGGTTCCACCTGGGTGAAAACGCACCATTACTTGGCTGTGGCTGTGGCAACAAAGGCTGTTTAGATAGTTACCTATCTGGTCGTGGTTTCGAGCTTCTTTACGCGCATTACTACGGCGAAGAGAAGAAAGCGATCGACATTATTAAAGCGCACGCAGAGGGTGAAGAGAAAGCAGTAGAGCACGTCGAGCGCTTTATGGAGCTGCTAGCAATCTGCTTTGCAAACCTGTTTACTGCAACAGACCCACACACCGTTGTACTTGGTGGAGGCTTATCTAACTTCGAATTGATTTACGAAGAGATGCCAAAACGCATCCCTAAACACTTATTGTCTGTGGCTAAGTGTCCTAAGATCATCAAAGCAAAACACGGTGATTCAGGTGGTGTACGCGGCGCTGCGTTCTTAAACATCAAGTAATGACTTAAACCTTACTCGATATAAAGTAAGAAGAAATTTAAAGCCCCGTTTAGACTTTCAAGGTTAAACGGGGCTTTTACTTATATACCTAAGTAATTTCGGTATGCTCGGGTATAGATCATGAACAAAAGTAGCATGCATAAAAAACTCACGACGAATCGTGAGTTTTCTGTTTGCAGCTAAGCTTATTTGTTCTTTTTGCCTACGCCTAGGTTTTCTTTTTGAGCTAGGGTGATTTTACTAAAGCCTAATTTTCTGAAGTAGTTGTCGCGGTAGTTGCGCACTGCTTTAGTGTCAGACACTGCTTCGATTTGTTGCTCCATCTTTAGGAACTCAGTGATATCGATACCTTCTGCCTCGGCAACTGCTTCTTGAATGTTGCGGTGTTGCTGGTATGAGAATGTCAGTTCTTTGTCTTGGTCTTTGTAAGTGTAAAGAATGGTGCGAGCCATAGCTGTCTCTCTGAAAAGGTTTCTGTATTAAACAAAAAGGCCAGACTCGCTGACCTTTGAATTTCTAGTTTGAGCTAGATTCTGCCTTGAAGTGGGATAATTGTCACGCTTTCTCCCGCTTTTACTGTATCAATAGCTGGGGAGATTTCGATCAAACAGTTTGCCTCACTCATTGAGCGCAAAATACCAGAGCCTTGCTTGCCTGTTGTACGAACGGTTAAACGGCCAGTTGCATCCGGTTCATAGACGCCACGGCTAAACTCGGTACGACCTTGTCGAGAGCGAAGGTTTTCAGTCGCGATGGCATTCACTTTCAGAGGCTTCCAGCCTTGTTCGCCTTGCATCTTACGCAGTGCAGGCTCGACAAAGTTAATGAAAGAGACCATCACGGCAACAGGGTTGCCCGGCAGACCAAAGAACGGCTTGTTGTTGATTTGACCAAACGCGAGTGGACGTCCCGGACGCATGTTGATTCGCCAAAAATCGATTTGACCAAGTTTATCCAAGGCAAGTTTGATGTAATCCGCATCACCAACAGATACGCCACCAGAAGTCATAACCACGTCCGCTTGCGCCGATGCGTTTTCCAACGCTTCAATCATTAACTGTTCGTTGTCTTCCAGAATACCGAAATCCAAGATCTCGCAGCCGAGCTTTTCAAGCATGCCCATGATGGTAAAACGGTTGGAATCGTAGATAGAATTCGCTTTTTGCTCTGTTCCCGGTGCTTGTACTTCGTCACCGGTGGAGAACACGGCAACTTTCAATTTGCGGAATACATTCGCTTCACCAAAGCCAAGCGAAGCGATCATGCCCATCTCTGGAGAGGCGAGGCGAGTACCTGCGGTAAAGACGTCACTGCCGATAGCGAGATCTTCACCTGCTTGACGAACGTTTTGGCCTGCTTTGATATTCGCACCGTTAAAAGTGACCTTGTCACCTTCTTGAATGGCTTGCTCACGCATGACCACTGTATCGCCGTTACGTGGTGTTGGTGCGCCAGTCATGATCTTAACTGCTTGACCAACTTCCAGAGGCTGCTCGTAAGCATGGCCCGCCATCACTTCAGCAACCACTTGGTAGCTATCACGGTCAACATCATCACTGCGGATGGCATAACCGTCCATCGCGGAGTTGGTGTATTGCGGCACATTTACTGGTGAAACGATATGTTCCGCAAGAACGCGGCCATAGGCGTTTTCAATCTTGCATGCTTCTATTTCCGAAACCGTGTTCACCAAAGAAAGGATTTTCTCTTGGCCTTGAACCACAGAAAGGAAAGCAGGAGAAAGGGTATCGCAACATGCGGCTTCTTTCTCTTTGTTTTTTGGTGCGTTCGCTTCTTGAACATACTGAATAACGAACTGAGCAATCGCTTCAAGATCATTGATGTTCATTTGTGGCAGTTCAGAGTCCAACTCGCCGCCGTCTGAAGCGATAGCGATGATGTTTTCATCGTTTGGATAAAGCCAAGGCTTGCCGACTTCTTCACGGTGCAATTCGATTTTAGGAAACGCGATGTTTTTGCAGCCTTCGACCAAAACCACATCAAGCATGTCTTCATCAAAACGTGTTAATAGGTATTCAAACTCCGCTTCGGCTTCTGGCGTTTCTGTCATTAACGCAAAACGGTTGCGAGAAGCAATCAGCATTTGAGATGCGCCAGCTTTGCGTAAACGGTAGCTGTCTTTACCCGGCTTATCGACATCGAAGTTGTGATGAGCATGTTTTAGCATGCCAATGCGCAGGCCCGCTTCAGTTAGCTTTGGCAATAGGGCTTCAAGCAGTGTGGTTTTGCCTGTGCCTGAATAAGCCGCAAAACCAAGAATAGGAATGTTTAGCGTGTGTTTCATGATTCTAATTGTCCAAATTGCGCCAGTTCTTCCGGAGTGTTCAAGTTGACGAAACAGTTTGGTGAGTCGCTAAAGTCAACGTAACTGGTGTTGCACTCTTTGTAGAGCAGAATGATTTTGCGGTCGCCACGTTCTAAAAACGCGGTGAGTTTTGGCAGTACGCGCTTGTGGTAGAGCGTAAAAACAGGTTGCTGATGGTCACCATCATGCGCGACCAAAATATCGCTGTCTTCTTTGACAAACTGGCAGAAACGCTCGACAAGGTCGGTGTTAATTTGTGGACTATCGCAAGGTACAAATCCGACCCAGTCAGTTTCAGCATGCATCAAACCCGCGTGAATACCGCCCATAGGCCCAGGGAAATCTTTGAATTGATCACTAAATACGAAACCAAATTTGCTGTACGCATCTTGGTTTCGGTTGGCATTAATTAAAATGCGTGGAGTTTGTGGAGATAAACGTTCAATAACGTGTTCGATGAGTGGCTTCTGATTTAACTCAATCAGACCTTTATCTTTTCCACCCATACGGCTGGCTTGGCCACCAGCCAAAATGACCCAACTAGTTTGTGTTGGTTGAAGCATATGCATTCTCTTGGGATGTTTCTTTTGGTATGACATACAACAGAGGAGACTCTATCAAAGTCTTGTCTTTAATCCACCACTGTTTTTTACATAAGTCGGTCAGTGCGTTGGCCTGATGGCTTGTCACCACGATACTGGAACCACGATCCAAAAGATCTTTCGCCATCACCACCAATCGTTCAATGGATTCTTGGTCTAAAGACGCACTTGGCTCATCCATCAACAAAATCGACGGTTTTAAGATCCAAGCCCTTGCCATGGCAACGCGCTGTTTTTCACCGCCGGACAACACGGAAATATGTTCGTCCGCTAAGGTTTCTAAACCTACCATGCGCAGCGCGTGAATAACTTGAGCTCGCTTATCTTTTTGCGTGTCTTGTTGATATTTCACTCCATAGACTACGTTTTCATATACAGTGCCGTCAAAAAGGTAAGGGGATTGGTGGAGATAAATCACATCGACACGACCATTGCGACGCGTCAGTCTTTTTAGCCACGTATCTTTTGGCGCAACAACATCACCAGTAGAGGGTTTGAGCAAGCCAGCAAGGATTTTGAGTAGGGTAGTTTTGCCCACACCATTGTCACCCTTGAGATAAATGGCATCATTTGGGCCGATGGCTAACTCAGGGATGTGGAAAAGCACACGCTCTTTAAAGCGCATGGATAACTGTTCGGCGGTGATTTTTATAGTCATAATTCGCCTCGACATGGGGTTAATGGTGAGTCGTTTGTTTGCTTCATGTTCTATGTTCTGAGGTAGCCTTTGCCTCT
Source organism: Vibrio sp. V42_P2S4T144 (assembly GCF_009904715.1). Lineage (NCBI taxonomy): Bacteria > Pseudomonadati > Pseudomonadota > Gammaproteobacteria > Vibrionales > Vibrionaceae > Vibrio > Vibrio sp. V42_P2S4T144. Next base: position 5,779 of record NZ_WXWS01000399.1, read on the forward strand.
CATGCTTGATAAGAAGAAGTTTAGAGCCAACGCTAAAGATAGTAATACAATTCCTAATGCAACTCCTTGCGCAAAAGCACCTTTACTGCTTTCCATTGCGATAGCCGTGGGAATATTTCGCGTCACGCCCATAATGTTCCCACCAACCATCATTGAGCAGCCCACCTCGGTCACGATACGTGAAAACCCTGCAATGATAGCCGCAAGTAGAGGAAAGCGGGTTTCCCAAATCATCGTAGCTGCCAAGCGCGGAATGGAGACGCCCAGCGTGATGGCAGTTTCCACTGCACGACGGTCGCTAGATTGTAATGCACCATGCATCATCGATACCAAAACAGGGAAGCAGATCACCATTTGGCCGAAGATCATTGCCTTCTGAGTGAACAGCATTTGCCAGTCTCCCCAAGGGCCAGCACGCGACAGCAACATGTACAGCAACAGGCCAATCACCACGGTAGGGACCGCTTGCAGCGTATTTACGATCGACAACAAAAACCATTTACCGCGAAAGTCGGTATACGCCAGTACAAAGGACATCAAAATAGCCGGCAATACCACTAGGGATATTGCCGTGATAGAAACACTAAAGGAGACCGCAACGATCTCCCATAGGTCTGCATCAAAATTCACCAGTAAGCGAAGCGCTTCCAGTGTTGTATCAGCAAGATTCATATTGCGTTATTTGCTCTCAGCATTCGCAACAAACAGTTGTTTACCGTTTAGGCGGAAACCATTGATAAGTTCCTGTCCGCGAGGGTTTACCAACCAATCACTGAATGCCTTCGCACCTTGGTAGTTAATCGTTGGGTAACGCTCAGGGTTAACAAGAATAACTTGGTACGGGTTAAACAGTTTTTCATCGCCTTGGAACAGAATTTCTAGATCCAATTTGTTTTGGTAAGCCAGCCATGTGCCGCGATCCGTCATGGTGTAGCCTTGCATTTCAGACGCCATGTTTAGAGTTGGGCCCATACCTTGACCTACGCTACGGTAGCCACCAAAGTTCGGTTCGATTTTAGTTTGAGCCCAGAAGCCCATTTCTTTTTTGTGTGTACCAGAATCATCGCCGCGAGAGATGAACGTTGCGTTTTTGTTGGCGATCTCTTTGAATACATCTAACACGCCTTCGTCATTTTTGATTGTTGCTGGGTCAGCTTTCGGGCCTACAATCACAAAGTCGTTGTACATTAGCTTGCGAGGTAAAACGCCGTAGCCTTTCTCAACAAATGCGCCTTCAGCTTTTGGTGCATGTGTCATCACCAAATCTACGTCACCGTTTTCGCCCATTTTTAAGGCTTTACCCGTACCTGCAGCAATAACATCGACTTTGTAGCCCGTGTCTTTTTCAAATTGTGGAAGCAGGTAATCAAGTAAACCTGAATGGTAAGTACTGGTTGTGGTTGCAAGGCGAACATGTTCTCCGTCTTGAGCAGAAAACGCAGAGTAACTTACAAGCGTGATAGACGTTGCAGCCAGAGTTAGCGCAATTTTTTTCATTTTTATGTGTTCCTTTCCAATGATTCTTTGGAATCTCTCCAGGTTTTAGGGAGAAGCCTTTTTGGACGAGAGCGATTAGCGTAATACGCAAGTTGTCTTAGGGTGTTGGAATAAGCAAACATCAACATCCTGAGATCACTTAAATGCGCTCCGTATCCACCTTATAGCAAACAAGATGCCAACCTTTTACAAGCTTAAAGTGCTTGGTTTATGCACTAAATCATGGGGTTATTTGCATAAAAGTTTGCGTTGGTACAAAATGTCGCACTTTTTGTAGGGTATCTCTGTTTAAACTTGGTACACTCTGTCCCATCGAAATCCATCTGGGGTAAATATGTCTACTCAATCCCATCTTAGTACAAACCAACAATATAGCGCCTTTTCCGTACTGGTCGTCGATGATGAATTAGGCATGCAAGCCATCTTGAAAAAGGCATTGGGTAAGCTTTTTTCACATGTCGATACAGCTGGTAGCATCGAAGAAGCAGAACAACTGCGTAATTCTCGACATTATGATCTGATCTTACTGGATATTAATCTGCCAGGGCGTTCTGGAATTGAGTGGGAAGAAGCGTTTGAAGATGATGACAAACGTGCCGATGTGATTTTTATGACGGGTTATGCGGATTTAGAAATTGCCATTCGAGCGCTACAGCTCGGTGCTTCCGACTTTATCCTCAAACCATTCAACCTTGAGCAGATGTTAAAAGCGGTCAGTCGCTGTATGGATCGCCGTTTGAACGAACGCATGCAGTACGCCATGACACGCGATTACCAACGTCACAATACCTCAGAGATCATCGGCGGCTCAGAAAAAACGCGTCTGCTTAAGCAACTTATTAACCAATTTGCACCATCACGCGCTTCTGTTTTGGTGGAAGGTGAGTCGGGTACGGGTAAAGAACTAGTTGCACGAGGTATCCACCAGGCGAGTGGGAGAACGGGCCCGTTTGTGCCAATCAACTGCGGCGCGATTGCACCAGAGCTTTTAGAAAGTGAGTTGTTTGGTCATACATCGGGCGCGTTTACCGGTGCAAAAAAATCGCGTGAAGGTTTGTTCCGTGTTGCGAACGGTGGCACCTTATTTCTTGACGAAATCGGGGAGATGCCACTTGCAATGCAGGCATCATTATTACGTGTGTTAGAGCAGCGTACGATTCGCCCTGTCGGTTCAGAAAGAGAGATCAGTATTGATGTCCGTATCGTAGCGGCAACCAACCGAAACCTGCAAGAAGAGGTCAATCAAGGTAATTTCCGCAGTGACCTCTATTACCGTTTAAACGTTCTGAAAATTGAAGTGTGTCCGCTGCGAGAGCGCAAAACCGACTTATTTGAGTTGGTGCCATTTTTCAGCAATATGCTGACGCGCGAGCTCGGTATGCCTGCGCCCAAATGGGCTCACGAGGATATGGAAGCCATGAGTGAGTACGATTGGCCGGGAAACATTCGTGAGCTGAAAAACTTGATTGAGCGTTGTATCTTGCTTGGCAAACCACCTGCACACTATTGGCGAGAGCTGAATGGCGGGCATTCACTGCCTAATGTATCGATTACTGTTTCTCACTCTGCTGAGTTACCAACCTTTAGAGAAGGCAAAGAATTTACTGGCGAAGGCTATCCAAACAGCTGGACGTTAAAAGAAGTCGAGAAAGCACATATTAAACAAGTCGTTAACTTGCATGAAGGCAATAAGTCTGCTGCTGCTCGTGACTTGGGCGTAGCTCGCAAGACCTTAGAACGTAAGTACAAAGAATGGGATTCTGAGGATGAGGAATATGCCGACTAACGGCCCACAGCACAAAGGATTGTCAAAATGGACGCACCGTTTTAAAACCATGGTGCGTTATCGTTTGTTATTCTTAACCTCTGCGCCGATTTTCCTCACGTTGTTAGCTCTGATCGGCATTACCATTTATTGGTCTATTCATTACACGTGGCAAAATGCGCTGCTTGATGTCTCGGAGCGTCTTGGTGTTGCAAATAACAGCGTAACGTTGTTACAGCAAAAGCAAGCCAATTACGTGCGGGCGTTTGCCGATTCGTACGATTTCCGTATTCGCATTAATCAAGGAACGCCACAAGGTGACCTGCAAAAGTGGGTCACAGAGCAGAAGAAAAGATATGCTTTAGATTTTCTCTCTTTCCAACGCGTTAATTCCATGGAAAACAAATTCCGCTTTATGGATCTCACCAAGCGCGAATCGTTTTTTGATGTACTCAATAAAGAAGAACTCGAACGCCTCGATCCTGAACTCGCCAAACGAGCAGAAGTGCCTATTCTTGCTGATGGTGACAGGGAGGTGCGTGGGTTAGTCAGTCGGACCGTGATTCCGGTATACAGCCAAGCGAACGATTTGATCGGCTTTCTTGATGGTGGTTTGCTCCTTAACAACAGCACAGTGCTGGTGGATCAAATCCGCGATCTCATTTACTTAAGTGATAACGACCGCCTTCGCCCTGTGGGTACGTTGACGGTATTTCTCGATGATTTGCGTGTGAGTACCAACGTTCCTCTAGACAGCGATCATAGACTAGGGCGCGCTATAGGCACTCGCGTGAGCGCAGAAGTGTATAACCAAGTACTTTCTAAGGGTGAACAGTGGGTTGATCGCGCTTATGTGTATGACGCTTGGTATATTACGGCGTATCAACCAATCAAAGACCAATACGACAATGTTATTGGTATGCTTTATACCGGTTACCTCATGTGGCCATTCGTTAAAGCCTACATGACGAACATTGCCGAAATCAGCTTGATTACGGTTATGTTATTGCTGGTTTCCGGCGTGATGGTATATCGCGGTTCTTATGATCTGTTTCGACCGATCGAACGCATTCATAAAGTGGTGAAGCAGGTCCAACAAGGTAAAGAAAAACGGATTGGCCCGTTAGGATTAGATGCCGATCATGAACTTGCGCAGTTAGCCAGACAGTTTGATGATATGTTAGACGCGCTAGAAGAGCGCAAAATTGAACTGAAAAACTCCGCAGCTCAACTTGAATGCAAAGTTCAAGAGCGTACGGCAAGCCTGAGAGAAAAAACCCAAGATCTTGAACTGCATATTCAATTGCTCAACCAAACCCGCGACAAACTCGTTGTTCATGAAAAACTGGCAGCATTGGGAGAACTCACCGCGGGGATTGCTCACGAAATTAATAACCCAACCGCCGTGATTCTTGGCAACGTAGAATTGATCCATTTTGAATTGGGTGACGATGCAAGTCGAGTACAAGAGGAGATTGATGCGATTCACGCGCAAATTGATCGTATCCGCAATATCACGCGCAGTTTATTGCAATACAGTCGCCAAGGCGGTGTTCAAGATGAAATCACTTGGCAACATGTCAATCCTATCATTGATGAAAGCATCACCTTGGTTAAAACTGGCACCAAGAAACGCGACGTTGAGTTTGTGACTGACCTACAAGCGCATACGTCCGTTGAGATAAACCGTCACCACTTGCTACAAATCTTAGTTAATTTGCAAATGAACGCCATTCACGCAATGAGCGGTAAAGGAACTTTAACAGTAGTCAGTGAAGACTGGATTGAAGAGGGCGAAGTGAAAGGAGCCGCGATTCATGTTATCGATGAGGGCTGCGGTATTAAACCAGAAAACTTGAGTCGAATCTTCTCGCCATTTTACACAACTAAACGAGAAGGCACAGGGTTAGGGCTATCGGTCTCCCAAAGTATTCTCAGCCAAACGGGTGGTGAGTTAAAAGCAGAGTCTGAATGGGGAAAAGGCAGTAAATTCAGTATTTATTTACCTAAAAAAGCCGAACTGATCCTAGAGGTGACGAACATCGCTTAGTCACTTTTTTGAAGTATTAATGGAAAAAGAGCCACTGACGATAGTGGCTCTTTTTTGTATTTAATGACGCATTTATGTTTACGCTTTTGCTTCTTAGAAACCTTACAATGATTTCACTTGGAGTGAATTAA
>NZ_WXWS01000583.1:0-11163 GCF_009904715.1 Vibrio sp. V42_P2S4T144
AACATATATTAAATATTTTAGTTCTTTGTAACAGTCGCTGACTTGAGAAAAAATTCGTTGATTTTTCATTTATATCAACCTATTACACTTCTTCTCGCACCATACCATTGATGACAATATTGTTATAACTCACCATCCCAATGACCTCGCCACTTTTAATGACCGGCGCTCTGCTTATGCCAAATCGCTCAAACAAACGGGCACAATATTTTACGTTCATATCTGGTTCGACACACAAAGCGGGCTTGGTCATGATTTCATAAATATTTGTGCGCTGAGGAGAACGATTATTCGCCAGCACCTTTTTGGCGATATCATTCATCAACACGATGCCATATTCATCATTATCATCTCGCTTTTTCACCACCAGCGCTTTGACTTGGTATTTTTTCGCTAGCGTTATGCCTTCGTATACGGTCATCAGTCCATCAACCATTACATACGTTGCCGCCATAACATCTCGAACTCTAATTATCGTTTGATCACTCATAATTCATCCTCGACTACTTTGGTCAATGTCTCGACTTGATGCGCGACACCGACTGCATCTTCAATATCGATCTGAATAGCAATCCCCTGTCCCGACTCTCTGTCAAATTCACCAACCTCATTAATGGTTTCTAATATGTGTCGAGAGAGATGTTCCTCGACCACAAACAGCAGCACATCTTTTTGCACTTCTAGCGTTAAACCAAAAAACGTTCGCTTTTGATTTAAACCTTGCCCGCGAGCATTGTTAATCACTGTTGCACCGGTCGCACCAGCATCGCGTGCAGCGTCCAACACCTTGTCTGTTTTGCTGTCTTCAACAAACGCAAGTATCAATTTAAAGCGCATTTTCTTCTTCCTCCGAGACGTTTTTATTCAGCCACTGGGTTATTTGCGCATAGCCCATCACAGAGATCATAGGAAATAGACTGGCAAACGCGATCAAGCCAAAGCCATCAATCATTGGGTTTCTTCCAGGGACGGTCGAAGCAAGCCCTAACCCTAATGCAGTTACAAGTGGGACAGTGACGGTAGAAGTTGTTACGCCTCCAGAATCGTAGGCGAGTGGAACAATAAGCTTAGGAGCGTAAAACGTTTGAATCACAACGACGATGTAACCCGCGATGATGTAATAATGAATGGGATCGCCCACGACAATCCGGTAACTCCCTAATGCAATACCAATTGCCACCCCAAACGCAACGGCTACGCGCAAGCCGTTAATACTGATACTGCCTCCAGAGACTTGGTTTGCTTTTATCGCTACAGCGATTAAAGAAGGCTCTGCAATCGTGGTACTAAAGCCTATAAAAAAGGCGAAGGTGTAAACCCAATAATAGTCGACCCACATTAAGGCTTTCCCTACCGATACTTTGAACTCTTGTAAAAACTCCGGCGCCGTTAATTGCACAGCCATCGTCTCCCCAAGTGGAAACAACGCCATTTCTAATCCAAGTAAAAAAAGAGCTAACCCGAAAATCACATAAACGAACCCAAGCAAAACTTTCTTAAGGTTGCTAACAGGACGCCTTAACACGGCTAACTGAAAACCAAAAATAATGCTGGCGATGGGAACGACGTCTCTAACGGTCGATAATAAAGTGTCTAGGAAATGATCAATTGAAATCATGTTACGACCATTCCGTAAACCATCACAAACATCATCGGTAACAGCGAGGCAAAAGCAATTAAACCAAAGCCATCCACCATAGGGTTGCGCCCTTTAATAGAAGACGCTAAACCGACGCCCAGAGCAGTGACCAAAGGTACTGTTATGGTGGACGTGGTTACACCTCCGGAATCGTAAGCGACGCCAATAATGGCTTCAGGTGCAAACCACGTCAGTATTACAACGCCTACATAGCCACCAATGATCATGTAATGAATTGGCCACCCTTTTAAGATGCGCAGAACGCCAATAACGATAGCGATCCCCACAGAAAGTGCCACCGTTACTCGTAGCCCTTGTCCATAATCCTGCATGGATTGCTCTGAGTTTGTGATCATCCCTCCTTCTGCCGCAACTTCTGATGCTTCTTCTGCTACCGCGGTTAATGCAGGTTCAGCTATCGTGGTGCCAAACCCCAAACAAAACGCAAAGACTAATAACCAAAACACGCTGCCTTTTTTTGCAAAGGCTTGAGCCATACTCTCTCCGATAGGAAAAAGACCAAGTTCTAGGCCAAAGATAAAAAAGGTTAATCCTAAAACGACAAGCAACAAGCCAAAAAGAATGGAGACCAGGTTGGGCAGCGGCTCTTGCAAAACGACTAATTGGAAAAAAGTGATAACAATGATGATGGGTAATAAGTCACGAGCACTATTGAGGAGCGCTCGAAAAAGCGCAACAAATGCTTCCATGCCTATCCTCCTTGATTGTGCAAACTGATTACGCTCGTTCCAATGAGCGATAACTTCTAGTCTGGCATAGATTTCACTCTTCTACCGTGAATACACTAGCGCCATCTATAACATTTAGTTACATATTTACTAATATGTGAAGTTAATAGCCTCTCTGTCAGCTTGTCACTATCCTAGAAATAATGGTGTTGAGATGATCAAGCTAAGCACAAAACGACTATAATGTTCTAATACGTGTACATTCAAAGAGATAACATGAAGATATTACTCACAGGTGGCACTGGGTTTATTGGCTCGGAGTTGCTCAAGCTGCTATCAACTCACCAAGTTATGCTACTTACACGCTCTCCAGAGCGAGCAAAACAACGCCTACAGCATGCTGATCTGGGTAATATCGAATACCTTGACTCGCTCGAATCGTTCGCCGATCTCAATCACGTTGATGCCGTCATTAATCTTGCAGGTGAGCCTATTGCGGATAAAAGGTGGACCAGCGAGCAAAAAGAAAAAATCTGCAAAAGTCGTTGGAAAATTACCGAGCAAATTGTTGAGCTGATCCACGCAAGTACCGAACCTCCCTCTGTTTTTATTAGTGGCTCGGCAGTTGGCTACTATGGTGATCAACAAGATCATCCGTTTGATGAGTGCTTACATGTTAATAGCGACGACTTTCCTCACGAGGTTTGTGCAAAGTGGGAGCAAATAGCTAAGCGCGCAGAGTCGGAACAAACACGGGTTTGTCTAATGAGAACTGGCGTGGTACTCGGCCTTAATGGTGGTGCGTTGGCAAAGATGCTATTACCTTACAAGCTTGGCGTAGGCGGCCCACTTGGGAACGGTAATCAGTACATGCCTTGGATTCACATCCTAGATATGGTCCGCGCCATCATGTACTTGCTTGAAACACCACATGCTCACGGTGCATTCAATATGTGCGCCCCCCATCCTGTGACTAATCGTATATTCAGCGGCACACTAGCTAAAACGCTAAAACGTCCGCATATCTTGTTCACGCCTAAATGGGCGATGGAACTCCTAATGGGAGAATCTTCCTGCTTATTGTTTGATAGCATGAGAGCCAAACCCAAAAAACTCACCGAACTGGGCTTTAAATTTAGCTACTCCAGAATAGAGCCAGCACTCAAGCACTTGCTTCATGACCGGAGCTGATGAATGATGGCTCCAATCAATGTTTCTGAGTCTTAAATTAAATTATGAAAAAGTCGATTCTTATTACGGGTTGTTCAACCGGCATCGGTTACGTGTGCGCTCACGCCCTACAAAACAAGGGATTTAATGTCATTGCATCTTGTAGGAAAGAACAAGATGTCCAGCGCCTAATTAATGAAGGGCTAACCTGCATCAATCTAGACCTAAATAGCCCAGAAAGCATTTCTTCGGGCGTGAAGCAAGCGCTAGAGTTAGCAGAAGGTAAGCTTTACGCAGTGTTCAATAATGGTGCCTATGGTCAGCCCGGAGCACTGGAAGACTTACCCACCGAGGCTCTTCAAGATCAATTTCAGACCAACTTTTTTGGTTGGCACCAGTTGGTCAGAGAGGTGCTTCCTCATATGCGCCAGCAAGGCGAAGGACGCATCATACAAAACAGCTCTGTTCTTGGTTTTGCCGCAATGAAATACCGTGGCGCCTATAATTCATCAAAATTTGCCTTAGAAGGCTGGACAGATACGCTCAGGCTAGAGCTTGCGGATACGAATATCAAAGTGGCATTGATAGAACCAGGACCGATCGAAACTCAATTTAGAAACAATGCATTACGAGCCTTTGAGAAGTGGGTTGATATTGAATCTAGCCCCCATCGTCATGCTTATGAAGGACAAAGAGAGCGACTCAACAACGACAAGTCTAATAATCGATTTGTTTTGCCTGCAGAGTCTTGCATCGCACCAGTTCTTCATGCATTAACTAGCGTTTCACCGAAAATTCGTTATCGAATTACTACACCGACTAAATTATTCGCAGTCTTGAAAAGACTATTACCAACCCGTGTACTTGATAAAATTTTGCGACAGGCTGCATAAAAAAGTTTTGTCGAAATGTAATTTCACCGTAACAATGTGATGTCATTATGAACATGTAGGTTAAAAAAACCTCAACTAAACGAATCAATTTCTACGCAATTCAGCGGGGATTCTTTCGCCCAAAGTGATTGAGTTGCTTAGATTTGGTATCGCCACCCATTACGTTTTGTAGCAATGTTTATACTACTGCGAGGCAACAATGACATTAAATCAGCTTAACTGGCTTAGTGTGGGTGTAGTGTTGACCATGTTCATCCTATTTTGATACCGCACTAACAAATAGCATTAGAATTGCGCTGCTTCGGCAGCGTTTTCTTTTTATCTAACACCTGAGCAGCAATAACCTCACTCTATTACCTCACGTTTTCTCAAAATAGAATGATTCATTATTGATGGTGAATGTCGCTTGAATTTCACCTAAATCAACTCCATATCTAATATCAACGACAAGACACAAGGCAAGGATACTCTGATGCAATCCCCATTTATCGTTGAGATAACAGAACAGAACTTTCGCGAAACGCTTGAAGGATCAATGAACACGCCCGTTTTGATCCACTTTTGGGCCAACGCTCAACCAGAAAGCGCACAGATACTCCCTGAGTTGCAATCTCTTGCTCAACAGTACAACGGTGCATTTACGCTTGCTCTACTAAATTGTGAAGATCAGCCCGCTTTAGCGTCTCAATTTGGCGTGCAAGTATTGCCAACTATCGCGCTGTTTATAAATGGTCAAGCCGTCGATGGTCTAGGAGGCCCCCAGCCAATTGATGCCATTGCTACCATGCTACAAAAGTATTTGCCAAGCCCAGATGAACAACTATTAAAACAAGTCAGTGAACTTCTTCAGCAAGGTGAGCATGCTCAGGCTTTGAGCATCATCCACACTTTGCCGCCAGAGCTGCAAGAGCGTGGTGATGTGAAACTCGCGATGGCTGATTGTTTGCTAGAAACCAAACAATTTGATATTGCCCAAGAACTACTGAACGCTATCCCTCTCGAGTATCAAGATAACTACTACAAGAGCCTAATAGCCAAGCTCGAGCTGCATTTGCAGGCTGCAGATAGCCCTGAGTTACAGCGACTAGAACAAGCATACGCAGCAGACATGGCAAACTTCGAACTCGCTTGTGAATTGGCGGTACAATACAACCAAGTTGGTCGGGATGAAGAAGCGTTGGAACTGCTGTGGAATATTCTTAAAAAAGACTTGGGCGCCCAAGACGGTGACGTGAAGAAGACTTTTATGGATATTCTCAGTGCACTAGGTCAAGGTAACGCATTAGCAAGCAAATATCGTCGCCAGCTTTACTCAATTTTGTACTAAGCGCCGCATTCTTCTAAGAATAAGACAACAAAGGCCGGGATTTCCGGCCTTTGTTTTTTGTTAGAAGTCGCTATACAACGTTGGTGCTGCTGGCGGATACTCTATTGGTTGCCAACGATCATTAAAGGTGTACTTGGCATAAAGCATGAAATGGTTTGGTGTATAAAACTCAGAACGTTGTACATCGACTAACGCACCAAGATACCAACGTTTGCTGACTCGCTTTTCCACCGCCGCTTGCAACGACGTACCAAAACCACCACCCTTGTCTGACTCCGCTACTGTCGATAAGTATGGCGCGTCTTCCTTAGTCCAAGAGTTAGAGACGGATGCACTCAATTGATATGACCAAGAACTGTTGTATCGGCCATAAAAGTTGATAGGTAAAGACACCGAGAAGTAACTTTGCGGGCTGTAGTAGCCACCGTGACCTAGCGTGTACTCACCCAGATTTTTGTCGTAATCAAGGTACATTAAGTTCGTACCTATACTTAAACGCTGGTCATCCGTTGCAATTAACTTGTAGTACGCTCCACCTAGCACGCCTAAACGAGTGTTGTCCTCAACCTTTTCACCAGTCAAAACATGATACTGCAAGCTACTCCAAAAACCGTAAGGGCCACCAATGTCCCAACTTGAGCTCAACTTCACACCAGTACGAGCAACTCCGCCCCATTTAGTCCCTTGAGGGTCAGTCGTGCCGCTAGGGACAGACATTCCAGCATAAGAAAGCGCGCTACTGGTCTCAGGGCGACGCGAAGCTTCTGCCGTCCAACCGAACTCACCCAGGTCCCCATTGATGCGCACACCACCAACCCATGTGGTATGGTCGAAACCAATTGGTGTCGTGCCGATATCGACCAACCAATCTTCAGCCTGCCAGCCCACTCCAAATGCCATACCTGATGCGTCATTTTGGAACGAAGTGCTGTCAGAATCGGTGGTTTTTTCATAATAGTCCAACTGACCTGAATCGATAGAAACATAATCGGCTTTTAGCAACAGGTGCCCATCCCAGCTCTCTATCGGGATTCGGGCTTCTATGGGCACTTGATTCGAAGTATTACGGCCATCTCGTGCACTGTAATCCCAGCCAATCATGACATGCCCATCACTCCGATCATGCAGTTTATCGATGTCCGATTTGACGTTACGAGTCAACCAGTAGTCGTCAGCAGTATCATATAGCTCGCGTAAGCTTAGGGGTTCTTTTTTCGCCTCTTCAGGTTCACGATTTTTATCCATTCGGTCACGATTTAAGGCTTGATAGGCGCGTGTTTCAGCTAACGCCCACTGTTGATTTTCCATTGCTATAGACATGCTATTGCGAAATGCTAATGCGTCAGCATCAGGCATCGCATCCAACAACTGATTTAGCGCATTAGCGTCATTTCGATAGCCTTGTTGATTAAACACCGCGGCCACTGTCATCAACTGTGCCGCAGTTAAGCTATCGCGCTTTTTATTCAAAATGAGGTGCATGTCGTGATACGTCGCTTCATACCCAGTCAAAGCACTAGCTTGCAACATGCCAATTTCTGCTTGAGTTTTAAATGGCTCAGGCTTTAAAGAAACTTGTTCATACAAATCCAACGCAAGCTTAGGCTGTTGATTAACCAGCATCAGATCCGCTTGACTCAACAGTCGACGGGTTTTGAGTTCATCAAGCTGTAATGCTTCCGAAGCACTTAAATCTTGTGTTGCGGAATTTAATGCTAAGTCCGCGTACCAACGATCAAAATCTTCAAAGTGATTCAAGCTTACCATCATGCTGCCGTAAGCCAGTTTGTCATCGGTTGACCAATCTTCTGAAAGCGAAATGTTTTGGAAAATCCTCTCAGCTTCCTTAACTTCATCAATGTCTAACCACGCACTCACTAGACGAGCGAGCGGTTGAATTTGACCTTGATAATCCGACTCTAGCGCACGTAATATCGCCATTACTGATTCGGGAGAAGCTAAGTAACGCGTTTGAATGTCTCTCAACTGAGCATCAAGCTTCAAGCGGGTTAAATTGCGCTGCATTGCGTCTGTCATGTCATGTTGTGCGATACTCTCTAGCTCAGCGATGGCCTCATTCACGTTGAAGTCCTGCGCGAGATAAAGCGCGTAAGCAAATTTCATTTCAGGGTCATTACTAGATGTAGCCCAATCGGACATCAGCGTATCCGCGCGTACTTTGTCGCCCATTGAATGAACCACGTCAGCAATATCAAGCCTTAACCATGGGGAGGTTGGCTGTAGCGCAATCAATTCCTCTACGGACGCTTTCATCGTTGCCTGATCATTTTGAGCGATTGCGATCCGCAGACGAGTCAAAATAACTTCCGACTTGATGCTCGCTATTTTTTCAGCGACCACTTTCTGCTGTGGGGCTGAGTAACTGCGCGCGAGTGCTTCCGCGCCAGACCAATCTTGCTGCTGAATACGAACATCTAAGCGACCACGCAATGCAGAGCTATTGCTGCTATCCAGTTGCAAAGCTTGTTTGAAAACCTTCTCTGCCGCGGCATAATTTTCTTGTACCAGATACAAAGAGCCTAATGATGAATAAGCATAAGGTTGGGATTTATCTACTTGAATCGCTTTTTGATAAGCGCTTTCTGCTTGCTTAAACTGGCCTTTTTCGACCAAGGCATCACCTTGATCAAGATACGCCCAATATTGAGAAGTCTCGATTAGCGCTGCCCATTTTGAGGCCGAGTCAGGATTATGATCTAAGTGCTGAGCCTGTTTAAAGTATCCGAGCGCTTTTTGTTGCTGCCCTCTACGTAGATAAACCTTACCCATAGCACCAAGCAATTCAGGATCTTGCGGACGAGTCGTCAACGCATAACGCAGCTGAGCTTCTGCTTGGCCGGTTTTATCTTCCTCGAGCAACGCTAACCCTTTGAGCTTGGCGAGATAAGTGGGGTCTTTGCGTAGTTCCTTTTCCTTTTTCCAGCGATCTTTCGCGCTTTGATTCGCTCTTTGTATCTCCATGTCAGACGGGTAGTAGCTAGCTAAGATGGCATATTGCTGAACAACTTGATCTGAAATAGGCAATTGATCCAATGCACGCAACCACGACGTTGCCGCATTTGTTCCAACCGAAGGAGCAAGCGCTAACTTTTTATAGGTATCGAGAATCCATGGATCAGCAGGATTCTCTTTGCGAATGTGGTTGGCTAACGCGAGTTGAAAAGACGGAACACTAGGATAATTTGCATTTAAACGTTCCAGTCCCTGTTTTACCGAGCTCCAACTGCCTGGCAAATTACTTTGCAACTGTAGGAATTCCAGTTGTAACGCTGGTGATGGCATTCCATTTGGGAAAAGGGCTTTGTAAGCTTGAATCGCTTCATCGTAACGACCAGATTTTGCAAGCAACTGAGCGCGCTGATAATCCGCTCTTTTCTCTCCCTGAATAGCCATAATCGATGACAAGTTTTTCGCTTGAGTCGAATGAGGCGCCTGTCTGATTAAGCGCTCAAATACCGGTTTTGCTAATTCTGGCTGCTTACGTTTCAGATACATATTCGCTTGATAGAAAAGCCCCGTTGGATTGCTTTCTTCAATCGCGAACAGCCTCTCCAGAGTACTCTCGACAATATCATCTCGGCCAATCGCATCCGCCAGTTTTAGCTGCTCAACCAACCACTCAACCGAGTCAACTCGTGCTAATGATGTGGAAAATTGAACCAGCTCGATAGGCTTGTAGACCTGTGCGAGCTGCGACTTTGTCAGAGGTTTTGAGCTAAAGCTTTCTGCATGCACAGTGCCGACGCCACCAGCCGCCAAAGCAACCAGTGGAATCCACCATAACACGCGTCCTGTTACTGACATCTCTCGCTCCATACAGGAAGCAATTCACCTTGCACACCAAAACGGTAACGTTCTTCATGCCAACCAAGCCCAAATAGACTTAATACGTTGTCGTAATAATGATCGTTTTTGTCCACCACAAGTTCATTTTGAGCACGACGAAACTGCGTCTCCAACAGCGTAGATTCACCAGAAGCCGCGAGTAACGGAAGAGCCGCAGCAGAAAAACCTGCGCTTCCTGCTTGGGTATATTTACCCGTTTCAGTATTTACTTCTCTCGCTGGCGCACCAAGGGCTTTGGTTGCCGCGACAAACGGCTGCATTTTTTGTACTAATACTGCTTTTTCTGAAACTTGGTCATTTAGCATACCCGCCCAAAGATAAGTGCGGATCGCGTTGTAACTGCCCATCGGCCCTGTAACCACATCTGAGCTATAACGACCATTTCTCAATGCTGCCCAGTCTGGGCTAAAGCCAGCTGGCATCGTTTTCTCTAGCATGTGAACACTTGCCTTGTACATTGAATCCCAGTTGTATTGCGGGTACAGCGACTGCATACGAGCAATCAGTTGTAACGGAACATAACTCGGATTCACACGGTACTGGCCGTCGGCATCAAAGCCCGTTGGAGCTGGCAACAATACCGTTCCAACTCCCGCTATGTTGACGGTTTCTTCACGTAAAATACGACTCGCGATCAGATGTCCAAGGGTCTGATAGTAGTAGTTATTCCATAATCTTCCCGCCTCAACAAGGGAGTAAGCTATCCACAAATCTGAATCTGACGCTGGGTTAGAATCCAAGACTCCGAACTGACCATTTTCTTTTCTTCCCCACAACCAAGCAGGAAGCCTTGCCGTCAAATCCCCACCAGCCAAATGTGATTGAGTCCATTTTAAAACCTGATCGAAGGTTTTAGGGTCATTGGCAACCAAGGCAAAGAACAATGCGTAAGATTGACCTTCCGAGGTCGTAATCATACGCTCATCACTGCCATCAACGACTCGGCCTTGCTCCATGTATACCGACTTAAATGTTTCCCATTGTGGCCACTCGCAGGTGTTAGCCCACAAGTAAGGAGACACGAACAACATAAGGAACGAGATGAGTTTTTTCATTATTCCTCTTCCTCAGTTTTTTCTAAACGTCTAGACGCGACTTGACGTAATACGCGCCAAAGCACAATGGTTACGATCACCACTAGCAAGGCGGCAAAGCACGCAACGATGACTGGGTGATTAGAGAAGTGATACCAAACGAGCTGCCACACAGGAAGCTTACCGACATAGTAGTGCGAACCCACGTTGTAGCTTGCTACTTCGTTATTTCTCAACGTCACTACCGAGCCAAACATGCGCTCCACTTTACCGGAGTCAGCCAACGCGCGATCAACCGACGCAAAATCTGACGGGTGAGCCGCCATAATAGAAATGACGCTGCGTTTTTTCGTAAATGGCGATTCTGCACCATAAATAGCAGCAAAAGAGCCTTCTGCCTCGACAGAAACATAATCTGCGGCGGCTTGACGAGCATCACTTGGACTCATCCAGTTCATTCCGAGCTGCTTTTCATTTTTGCTTGGCAGGCGAATTTGTCTCTGACCTTCTTTAACCACTAAGTTAACTTGGTCAGGGTTATTAG
>NZ_WXWS01000041.1:0-11111 GCF_009904715.1 Vibrio sp. V42_P2S4T144
ACTTAAATATGACCAAATATAAAAAAGGAGCCTTGCGGCTCCTTTTTTGCTTAAGCGAGTATATTATTCGCCTTTAGCAGCTTTGAAAGCGTCAGCCATTGCGTTACCGAATGCATTGTCATCTTGCTTGTTGATAGATGCCATTGCTTCTTGCTCGTCAGCTTCGTCTTTAGCTTTGATAGATAGGTTGATTACGCGGTTCTTACGGTCTACACCTGTGAACTTCGCTTCAACAACATCACCAGCGCTTAGGATTAGAGAAGCATCTTCTACGCGATCGCGTGATACTTCAGAAGCACGGATGTAACCTTCAACGCCTTCTGCGATTTCAACAGTAGCGCCTTTAGCGTCAACAGCAGTTACAGTAGCGTTAACTAGAACACCTTTCTTGTTGTCAGCAACGTAAGCATTGAATGGGTCATTTTCCATTTGCTTGATGCCTAGAGAGATGCGCTCACGCTCAGCGTCTACTGCTAGAACAACTGCAGAGATCTCGTCGCCTTTCTTGTACTCACGTACAGCTTCTTCGCCAGCAACATTCCAAGAAATGTCAGATAGGTGAACTAGACCGTCGATGCCGCCTTCTAGACCGATGAAGATACCGAAGTCAGTGATAGACTTGATCTTACCAGTAACTTTGTCGCCTTTAGCTTGTGCTTCAGCGAATGACTGCCATGGGTTAGCTTTACACTGTTTCAGACCTAGAGAGATACGACGACGTTCTTCGTCGATTTCAAGAACCATAACCTCAACTTCGTCGCCAACATTAACAACTTTAGAAGGGTGGATGTTCTTGTTAGTCCAATCCATTTCTGAAACGTGAACTAGACCTTCAACGCCTTCTTCGATTTCAACGAAGCAGCCGTAGTCAGTTAGGTTAGTTACGCGACCAGTTAGTTTGTGACCTTCTGGGTAACGCTTAGCGATTGCTACCCATGGATCTTCGCCTAGTTGCTTAAGACCTAGTGATACGCGAGTACGCTCACGGTCGAACTTAAGAACTTTAACTTGGATCTCGTCACCAACGTTAACGATTTCAGATGGGTGCTTAACGCGCTTCCAAGCCATATCAGTGATATGTAGAAGACCGTCAACGCCACCTAGGTCAACGAACGCACCGTAGTCAGTAAGGTTCTTAACGATACCTTTAACTTCAGAACCTTCTTGTAGAGTTTCTAGAAGCTCGTCACGCTCAACGCTGTTCTCTGATTCGATAACTGCACGACGTGAAACAACTACGTTGTTACGTTTTTGGTCAAGTTTGATAACTTTGAACTCTAGCTCTTTGTTTTCTAGGTGAGCAGTGTCGCGGATTGGACGTACGTCTACTAGAGAGCCAGGAAGGAAAGCACGGATACCGTTTAGTTCAACAGTGAAACCGCCTTTAACTTTACCGTTGATGATACCAACAACAGTTTCAGCTTCTTCGTAAGCTTTCTCAAGTACGATCCAAGCTTCGTGACGCTTAGCTTTCTCACGAGAAAGTTGAGTTTCACCGAAACCATCTTCAACAGCGTCTAGAGCTACGTCTACTTCAGCGCCAACTTCAACTTCAAGTTCGCCAGCAGCGTTCTTGAACTGTTCAGCAGGGATAGCAGATTCAGACTTAAGACCAGCGTCAACAAGAACGAAACCGTTCTCGATAGCTACTACAGTACCTTTAACGATGCTGCCTTGTTGGAATTCTGTTTCGTTTAGAAACTCTTCAAAGAGTTGAGCAAAAGATTCAGTCATTTAATTAATCTTCAATAAATTAAACTTCCACGGGTATCCTACCGCATGGGGTTATTAAATTCGCCAGTCATCATCCTTGCGACCAACGCTCTTAGCCTAGTCGAGTATTATTACTCAGCTAGCTTCGATTCGATATATTGTAGTGCCTTTTCTACTACTTCGTCGATAGTCATCGACGTAGAATCTAGCACAAGCGCATCCTCAGCAGGGCGTAATGGCGCCACTGGGCGGTTACGATCTCGGTCGTCACGCTCTTGGATCTCGCTTAAAAGGTCAGCAAATCTAACATCTAACCCTTTCTCTTGCAACTGTTTAAGGCGTCGATTTGCACGCTCTTCAGCACTCGCATCAAGGAAGATTTTTGCTTGCGCACTCGGGAATACAATTGTGCCCATATCACGACCATCAGCAACCAGACCCGGTGCGGTCTCAAATGCACGCTGACGACGTAGTAATGCCTCACGAACACGTGGCAAAGCCGCAACTTTAGATGCTGCCATACCCGTTTCTTCTTTACGAAGCTCCCCTGACACGTCTTCGCCTTCTAGAATGACCTTAACTAAGTCACCTTCCGCGATAAATTGAACGTCTAGGTGTGTTGCTAGTGGGACAAGAGCATCTTCTGACTCGGTGTCGACACCGTGGTGAATCGCAGCAAGTGCAAGTACACGATAAATTGCGCCAGAATCTAAGAGTTGGAAACCCAACTTTTTCGCCAGCAACATACATAAAGTGCCTTTACCTGCACCACTAGGTCCATCTACGGTTACAACCGGAGTTTGAGAGGACATGTTCTTCTCCACCAATAGTTTCTTTTCAGCAATTTGCTCGGTTTTCGAGGCGCACATTATACGGGTAATCAGTCTTTGGAGCGAGGAAAAATGTCGTGTAAAGCATTACACCTAATGCGTAATTGGATTCATCAATAAACATAAAGTTCAACAAAAACGGCGAGAGCTTCCGCCCTCGCCGTTTTAAATGTCATGAACTTAAGCTCGATTAAACAATCGGCTTTTGACCACGCTCAGCTAACTTTAAAATCACACTATCAGCGACTTTACCCGCCACACCTGCTAGCTTGTCTGCCAGCTTTTTCTTCTGCACATAATGCACAGAAAGTACGGTTTTATCTTTGCATGCCGCAACAACGATATCATCAGATGTACTAATGTCATCCACCAAACCAAGCTCTTTCGCTTGTGTACCGAACCAGTGCTCACCAGTGGCTACTTTGTCTAGGTCCAAACTAGGACGACGCTCACGGATGAAGTCTTTAAACAAGACATGTGTTTCTTCAAGTTCTTGCTTAAACTTATCGCGCGCTTTATCGGTATTCTCACCGAACATCGTTAGCGTGCGTTTATATTCACCCGCTGTTAGTTGTTCGTACTCAATGTCATGTTTCTTCAACAGTTTGTTGAAGTTAGGAATTTGTGCGATAACGCCAATAGACCCCACAATTGCAAATGGTGCAGAAACAATCTTATCTGCTACACATGCCATCATGTAACCACCACTTGCCGCAACTTTGTCAACAGAGATGGTCAGAGGAAGACCCGCAGCTTTGATTCGGTCCAGTTGAGAAGAGGCAAGGCCGTAACCATGAACCATACCACCGCCAGACTCTAAGCGAAGTAACACTTCATCACCTTCACGTGCGACAGCCAAAATAGCGGTGATTTCTTCACGTAGAGACGCGACTTCTTTTGCGTCTATGCTACCGTTGAAATCAAGAACAAATAGGTGTGGTTCACGCTTGCTATCTAATGAACCGTCTTTGCTCGCTTGTTTGATTTCTTTCTCGCGAGATTTGTTCTTCTCTTTTTCTTCTTTCTTGACGGCTTTATCTCGAGCCTTGATGAAAGCATCGTCATGCAAATGATGCTCTAACTGCTCAACAGATTGTTTGTGTTGCTCTGAAAGGTTGGTAATCTCTAACTCCCCTTTCGCCGCACCCGATTTGCCACCAGCCGATTTTGCAATAATGAGCAGAACAATTATCGCAGCAACCACCGTGATAATTTTGGCCAGAAACAGACCATAATCTAATAAAAATTCCAACGAGAGCTCCTTTATCTCATTTCAGATGACGTTAGTATGTTACGCAGAAACATCAGCGAGAAGGCAGCGCGGTTTGTAACCACTTGTTCTGATTGATAGCATACTTAACGAAAGTTCTGGAATTGGTATAACACATGAATTGGTGTATTGTAACCATCTTGTCACGATTACCAAGATTTTCCATTGAGAAACAGGCGTTTTTTAGCGTCAATTAACTATCATGGACCCTCTTACAATAATAAGGATTTATCGCCGTGAACTACTCCGTTTCAGCTGATGCTCTAAAAGGTAAAGTCATTCTTGTTACTGGCGCTGGTAATGGCATCGGCCGTCAAGCCGCGCTTTCTTATGCCGAGCACGGTGCAACTGTTATTCTCTTGGGTAGAAATGTGCAAAACCTTGAATCTATCTATGATGAGATTGAAGCTGCTGGCTATCCACAAGCTGCTATCATTCCATTGGATCTCAAGGGTGCAACTCAGCAGAATTACATTGATATGGCAGAGACAATCGAAGGACAGTTTGGTCGCTTGGATGGTCTATTACACAACGCAGGTGTCTTGAGTTCGCTGTGTCCATTTGATCAAATCAAAGAGGAAGACTTCGACGATATCATGCAGATCAACGTGAAAGCCGAAGTGCTAATGACTCAAGCATTACTGCCTGTGATGCGTAAATCAGAAGCTGGGCGTATTATCTTTACCTCTTCAACCGTCGGCCACTCTGGCCGCGCATTCTGGGGGCCATACGCTATCTCTAAATTTGCCGTAGAAGGCATGATGCAAGTTTTAGCTGACGAGCTGAGTGATACACCGATCCGCGTTAACGCAATTAACCCTGGTGCCACTCGTACTCGCATGCGTGAAAAAGCATATCCGGGTGAAGATGCGAATACTCTCAAAACGCCACTGGATATCATGCCGCTATATTTGCACTTAATGGATCCTGCGGTTACCGATGTGAACGGTCAGTGCATCGACGCTCAACCGAAGCGTAAATAACTCATTCAGGTTACCTCACATAATCGATTGAAAAGGCAGCAAACGCTGCCTTTTTTCATTTCTCTCTTCATAAAAATCTTGCGACTTTCTCCCACAGAAATATACTGTATGTATATACAGGTACTTATTATGCAAGATATTATTCAGAACTTAAAAAGCCAACACCTTGTTTGGCAAGCAAATTTAACGAAAGCAGATCCGCAGCAGTTGCAGACTAGTTCCGGTTTTTCTGAATTAGATGATTTGCTCGGCGGAGGCTTTCCACCTAATGGCGTAGTGGAGATGGAATCTATTGGTAGTATTGGTGAATTGCGTTTGCTCGCTCCCTATTTAAAAGCCACTCAGACCAATGGTATGACCGCATTTATTCAACCACCTGCTCTAGTGAACTCTCTGTTTTTACACTACATCGGGTTGGATATAAACCAAGTGTGGGTTGTTACTCCAACTCACCCCAAAGATGCTCTTTGGGCAGCAGAGCAATGTCTGAAAAGTGGGGTATGCAGTAATGTTTTGTTATGGCAAGAAGAGCTTGAAATACATCAAGTGAAACGCTTACAGGTAGCGAGTGAACAAGGTACTTGCCCTCTCTTTATGCTTAAAACAGATACTATCAACCGCTTGTCTTTGCCTGTGTCACTCAGTTTAAAACTGAAAGGCGACGAGCAAGGGATTCATGTTGAAGTGCTGAAAAGGAAAGGAGGCTGGAATAGAGGTAGAGGTAGCGTTAGTATCGGCTTCCAACACCATTATCCGCAACTGGTGAAACCATCATCTGAAACTGTGCACTCGACTGTGGTCAATTTCCCACTGGCGAACCAAGGTTAGTGATATGGCTCTGTGGATTTACTTGCACTTCCCTCGCCTGCAGCTAGACGCACTCTTTGGTGATAACCAAGAACAACCCGTGGTGATTGTCGAAAGCCAACGTTGCCAGATTATTCAATACAACGAGATTGCCGAACAACAAGGCATTAAACCAGGTATGGGCCTAGGCAGTGCTGCGTCCTTGTGTCGAGATTTACAAGTGCATCCTTATCATCCACAAACCGAATTAAATAAATTACAAGAGGTAGCCC
The DNA here is from genome assembly GCF_009904715.1 of Vibrio sp. V42_P2S4T144. Taxonomy (NCBI): domain Bacteria; kingdom Pseudomonadati; phylum Pseudomonadota; class Gammaproteobacteria; order Vibrionales; family Vibrionaceae; genus Vibrio; species Vibrio sp. V42_P2S4T144. The sequence continues at coordinate 5,876 of NZ_WXWS01000041.1, forward strand.
AGTGGTTGTATTTGATCACATCTGACGTTGTGTTGATGCCAAACCAAGGTATTTTACTGCGTGCTACTCCAATGCTCGCTCTGTATGAAGGGCTTGAAAACTATTGGAGTAAAGTCAGAGCTCACTTATCGGAGCTGAAACTGAGTTTTCAATTCGGATGTGGTTTTTCGCCTTTTGCTGCCAAATTGATGGCAATATCAGGAGCGAACGTCATCAGTGAAGACAAATCTGCCATACAAAAAGCTTTATCACCACTACCGTTAAAACTGACAGATTTATCAAACGCTACCGTAGAGAAGTTACAACGTGTAGGCGTCACCACATTGCAAAACCTGCTTGAACTGCCATTGCAAGACATCGCACGACGCTTTGATATCGATTTGGTGAACTACGTTGGTCGACTGACTGGGCAGTTTAAACACCCTGTCGACTTTTATCACCCTACCGAATCCTTCCAAGTTTATTTAGAGCTCTTGTTTGAGATCGAAAACGTTCAGTGGATTAAAAAGCCGTTGACCAAATTACTTCGTCAACTCGAAACCTTTCTAAAATTAAGAGATAAGGTCGCTTTTGAACTGTGTTTAACACTCCACCAGCGTGAGAAACAAGAGCAACACCTTCAACTCACTTCTGCGCAAGGTGATTACCTATGTCAGCGTTGGCAACAGTTAGCGAGTTTAAGCTTAGAATCACTCTCGCTTAATGGCCCAGTCACAGGGCTAACGTTAAAAGTCATCCGTCAAGGTGAGCCTCTTAGTGCATCACGCGATCTCTTTGCTGGGCAGAAAGGAAACATGAATGCTTTAGAGCTGCTCTCTTTACTGCAAGCTAAATTGGGAAAAAGTGCCGTTTTAAAACCCAATATTGCTTGCGATCCTAGACCAGAAAAGGCCAGTCAGTATCGCCCTGCTGATGCTCCGGATGAAAAGGGGCACGCCATACCATCCATACTACGCCCAGCAATGCAATTACCGACTCCCATTGTATTGCAAGAGCAAGTTTCTTTGGTCCACGGACCTGAGCGAATAGTTTCTGGGTGGTGGGATGGTGATGAGATCATGCGTGATTACTACATTGCACACACCAAGCAAGGCCGCTGGTTATGGATATTTCGCGATCAGCACAAGCACTGGTTTCTTCATGGCTATTTTTGTTAAATCGACAGTTATTTTTGTTGGGTCATTATGAGTTACGCGGAACTATTTTGTCAGTCTAACTTCTCTTTTTTGACTGGGGCTTCTCATGCAGAAGAGCTGGTACTCCAAGCTGCTTTCTATCGCTATCAAGCTCTAGCTATAACGGATGAATGTTCAGTCGCGGGCGTTGTCAAAGCCCATACGACCATCGAACAACATAAACTCGATATCAAACAAATCGTTGGAAGTATGTTTTGGTTAAATGATGAATGCCAAATCGTACTGCTTTGCCCTTGTCGCAAGGCTTATGCCGAGTTGTGTCGTATCATCACAAACGCAAGGAGACGCAGTGAAAAAGGCAACTATCAACTGTTCGAATGGGATTTGATGTCGGTTCGACATTGTTTGGTATTGTGGCTGCCCACACATCAAGAGAGTGATCACTATTGGGGGCGCTGGCTCAATCAACACCACGCTAATCGTTTGTGGGTAGCGATTCAGCGCCATTTGAGTAACAACGATACTGAGTACATTGCGCACTGCGAGCAGTTAGCACATGAATTTCAATTACCTATAACTGCCTGCGGAGGCGTTCTCATGCATGATGTTGAACGCTTGCCATTACAGCATGTACTTACTGCTATAAAACATGGGTGTAGCGTCGATAAACTCGGTTTTGACCGTATTTCGAATACTGAGCGAGCGCTTCGTCCTTTTAAAAAGTTGATTCGGATTTACAAACCAGAATGGCTGGAAGAAAGTACTTACATCGCCGATTTATGCGAGTTTAAGCTCTCCGATTTAAAATACGAATATCCTACCGAGCTGATCCCAGATGGTTATACACCCGACTCTTACTTACGTATGTTGGTCGAACGTGGTAAAAAGCTGCGTTTTCCTGAAGGCGTGCCAGCAGAAGTCAATCAAACCATCGAGAATGAACTGGCGCTTATTCAAGAGCTTAAATACCACTACTACTTCCTTACTATTCACGACATCGTAATGTTTGCGAAACAGCAAGGTATTCTTTACCAAGGGCGAGGTTCCGCTGCAAACTCTGTAGTGTGTTATTGCCTGGAAATTACCGCCGTCGATCCTCGACAAATCGCTGTCTTATTCGAACGATTTATCAGTAAAGAACGTAAGGAACCGCCGGATATTGATGTGGACTTTGAACACGAGCGCCGTGAAGAAGTTATCCAGTATATTTACAAAAAATATGGTCGTGAGCGTGCAGCACTTGCTGCAACAGTGATCAGCTATCGCTTTAAAAGTGCCGTGCGTGAAGTCGGTAAAGCACTAGGGATTGAAGAGACCCAATTAGATTTTTTCATTAAGAACGTTAATCGCCGAGATCGCAGCCAAGGCTGGCAAGCTCAAATTATTGAACTTGGCTTACAACCAGAATCTCTCAAAGGGCAGCAGTTTATCCAATTGGTCAACGAGATCATTGGCTTCCCACGCCATTTATCTCAGCACGTAGGTGGCTTTGTAATTTCATCTGGCCCTTTATATGAGTTGGTACCTGTTGAAAATGCCTCGATGGAAGATCGCACTATCATTCAATGGGATAAAGACGATTTAGAAAGCTTGAAGCTACTAAAAGTCGATGTACTCGCACTCGGCATGTTAAACGCCATCAAAAAGTGCTTTCAACTGGTCGAGAAACATCACCAGCGATCCCTCTCGATTTCCGAGATCACTCGCCGACAAGATGATCCACACGTGTACCGCATGATCCAAAAAGCTGACACGATAGGCGTATTCCAAATTGAATCTCGTGCACAAATGAGCATGCTTCCTCGCCTAAAGCCTGCTTGTTATTACGACTTAGTGATTCAAATTGCAATTGTTCGTCCAGGCCCTATTCAGGGTGATATGGTGCATCCTTTTTTAAAACGACGAGATCACAAAGAGCCTGTCAGTTATCCATCGGAAGAAGTAAAAAGCGTTCTGGAGCGGACTATGGGCGTCCCTATTTTCCAAGAGCAAGTCATCAAGCTAGCCATGGTAGCCGCAGGGTTTAGCGGCGGCGAGGCCGATCAACTCCGTCGAGCGATGGCATCATGGAAAAAGAATGGCGATCTCGCTAAATTCAGACCAAAACTGATCAATGGTATGCAAGAGAGAGGTTATGACTTAGCGTTTGCTGAGCGCATTTTCGATCAGATTTGCGGCTTTGGTGAGTACGGCTTCCCTGAAAGTCATTCAGCGTCTTTCGCAGTGCTGGCATATTGTTCTGCATGGTTAAAATATTATTACCCAGCCGAATTTTACACTGCATTATTGAACAGCCAACCAATGGGATTTTATAGCCCATCGCAATTAGTACAAGATGCTCGCCGACATGGCGTCGAAGTATTGCCGGTGTGCGTCAATCATTCAAAATATCAACATCATCTCGTCTCACGTCCGAATGGCAGGCTCGGCGTGCAACTTGGTTTTCGCTTGGTGAAAGGCTTTAACGCAGAAAGCGCACAAAGGCTTATTGAGCGCAAACCACTTAATGGTTACCGATCGATTCAAGAAGTAAAGCAGATATTAAGAAGCCGAAGTGACATTGAATTATTGGCTTCAGCCAATGCATTTCAGGCCTTATCGGGAAATCGTTATAACGCTCGCTGGGCAGCAATGGATTCCTTATCTGACCTACCATTGTTTCACAAGGTCGAAGAACCCAATGTTAGCTACCAGACTCAACCCTCTGAATATGAAAATTTAATTGAGGATTACGCAAGCACGGGACTATCTCTTAGCCGCCATCCAATTAAATTATTAGAAGAAACGGGCAAACTCCCTCACTTTACCCGCATGAGGCAACTGACAGAGAAACCGCATAAGTCACTGGTCACAGTGGTAGGTGTGGTAACAGGAAGACAATCTCCAGGCACCGCCGCTGGCGTGACATTTTTTACGTTAGAAGATGACACGGGCAACATTAATGTGGTCGTTTGGCAAGCTACAGCACGAGCCCAAAAGCAAGCGTATTTAGGCGCTAAAGTATTAATGGTGAAAGGCATTCTTGAAAGAGAGGGAGAAGTCACGCACGTCATTGCTGGTAAGTTGATTGATTGCACGCACTACTTGAACAATCTACAAAGTAAATCTCGGGATTTCCATTAGTACAGAGGAATTAAGGAGAGAGATGTTAAAAATCAGAGAGAGGTGCGCTCCCTCTGGTTTCACTAGATCTAATCATGCACTTTTAGAAAGCATCTGGCGTAACCGGTCTTGAGCAACTTCAACCAACAGATCTGGTTGGAATTTAGAGATAAAACGATCACAACCTACTTTTTGTACCATGGCTTCATTAAAACTACCGCTCAGAGAAGTGTTCAATGTGATAAACAACTTAGACATACGTGGATCTTGGCGCACTTCATGGGTCAGTTTATAACCGTCCATTTCAGGCATTTCAGCATCCGTAATCATCATCAATAGCTCTTTTTCTACATCTTTACCTTCATCACACCAACGTTTTAAAACCGTTAACGCTTCTAGCCCGTCACGACACTCGATGATATTCATACCTAATTGAGAAAGCGTATCGCGAACTTGATTACGAGCTGTAGAGGAATCATCCACAATCAGAACATTACGCCCGACCATTGCTTGGGCCAATTCTTGATCGAGAATGTCCTCCGAGATAGTCACGTCGTAATGCACGATCTCTGCTAAAACTTTTTCAACGTCAATAATTTCGACAATTTGAGAGGCATCCCCCTCTTTGATTTGCGTGATAGCCGTGAGGTAATTCGAGCGACCAGACGTGGAAGGAGGCGGCTGAATTTCAGTCCATGCCGTATTAATAATGTTTTTAACCGGACCGACTAAGAAGCCCTGCACCGTGCGGTTGTACTCTGTCACGATCAAATTTTCTTCTTCCGCTTCACCACGTAAAGCAGGAAAACCAATTGCGCCTCGTAAATCAATCACTGGTACCGCTTCACCTCGTAGAGAAGCAACCCCACGAATATTGTAGTGCGATCCTGGGAGCTTGGTTAACGGCGGAAGCTTGATGACCTCTTTCACTTTGAACACATTAATCGCAAATAATTGGCGACTATTTAAAGTGAACAGCAGAAGCTCTAGTCGATTTT
>NZ_WXWS01000321.1:0-10997 GCF_009904715.1 Vibrio sp. V42_P2S4T144
GAATAAAAGAATAATCCAAGCCCCATTTGTAGCACGGTAACAGCGAGTTGCGCGAGGTCGCAAAGCTAGCGTTAATTGATTGTAATCAAGTTGTGATTCCGATAGCTTTATTTAAGTTGGTTACAAACTACCCTACGAATACGTTTATAAGAGAAATACTCTCAAGGAGAACTACATGAAAGTAGCCGTTATTGGTGCCGCTGGTGGCATCGGTCAAGCCCTGGCCCTTCTACTTAAGAACCGTCTTCCTGCTGGTTCTGATTTAGCCCTATATGATATTGCTCCAGTAACTCCTGGTGTGGCCGCTGATCTTAGCCACATCCCTACGCCAGTTTCTATCAAAGGTTACGCTGGTGAAGATCCTACTCCAGCACTAGAAGGCGCGGATGTTGTGCTAATTTCTGCTGGTGTTGCGCGTAAGCCAGGTATGGATCGTGCGGATCTATTTAATGTAAACGCTGGTATCGTTAAATCGCTAGCGGAGAAGATTGCGGTTGTTTGTCCGAAAGCTTGTGTTGGTATCATCACAAACCCTGTAAATACAACAGTGCCAATTGCTGCTGAAGTTCTTAAAAAAGCGGGTGTTTATGATAAGCGTCGTCTATTTGGTGTAACAACGTTGGATGTTATCCGTTCAGAAACGTTTGTTGCTGAGCTAAAAGACAAAGATCCAGGTGACGTTCGCGTGCCAGTAATTGGTGGTCACTCTGGCGTAACGATCTTACCTCTACTGTCTCAAGTAGAAGGTGTTGAGTTTACAGCTGAAGAAGTAGAAGCATTAACGAAACGTATTCAAAATGCAGGTACTGAAGTTGTAGAAGCGAAAGCGGGTGGTGGTAGTGCAACACTATCAATGGGCCAAGCTGCATGTCGCTTTGGTCTGTCTCTGGTTCGTGCTCTTCAAGGTGAAGAAGGCGTAGTTGAGTGCGCTTACGTTGAAGGCGACGGCGAACACGCGACTTACTTCGCGCAACCTGTAAAACTGGGTAAAGAAGGCGTTGAAGAAGTACTAAGCTACGGCAAACTCAGCGATTACGAAAAGTCTGCATTAGACGGTATGCTAGAAACACTAAATGGCGACATCAACATTGGTGTTGAATTCGCAAAGTAACCTAGAAAGCCTATATAAGAAGAAAGCCGATCATTTTGATCGGCTTTTTTGATCCTTGATTTCTCAACTTCGTAAAAATGGTCGAACAAAACCACGTAGTGAAGGAGAAGATGATGGAAGCGAGTCGAATCCGTAAAGGCATGGTTGTTGAGTGCCAACAAGGCGTCGGTACGATATTAGTGGTCGACCATGAAGCAGAGACGGTATTGTTGTCCAAACAAGGGACTGAACAGCAACTCGCCGTTAGCTTTGATGAAATAGAAGATGATCCACAACTGCATGGCGGTAGTGACAGATATTACTAGCGCCCCGGGCGTCGTCATTAGGTATCAAACGTAAAAAAGGAAGAGCGTGCTCTTCCTTTTCGCTATAAGCCTTGCGTTACGGGTAGCTATTGATTACTTCGTGCGTTGTACTGCGACATGAGCCAGAGTAACAAGCGCTTGTTTGTATTCAGACTCTGGCAACACTGATAGTTCTGCGATTGCTTTGTCTGCTTCTTCTAGAGCTTTTTGCGTTGTGTATTCCAGAGAGCCTGCTTCTTTCATGACCGCAAGAATTTCTTCTAAGCGCTCCATTCCATTCGCTTTCTCAATCGCTTCACGAATCATGATGGCGTTTTCTGGTGTGGTATTACGCATAGCATGGAGTAGAGGTAAAGTTGGCTTGCCTTCGGCCAAGTCATCACCCACATTTTTACCCATGTCTTCGCCATCAGAAGTGTAATCCATGACGTCATCAATGAGCTGAAACGCAGTGCCTAGATACTTACCGTAATTTTGCATTGCGATTTCAACATGCTCAGGAGCATCATTTAAGATTGCACCGATTTGAGTTGCGGATTCAAATAAGCGCGCAGTCTTAGAGTAGATGACTTGCATGTAGCTTTCTTCTGTCGTGTCAGGGTCGTTACAGTTCATCAACTGCTGTACTTCACCTTCGGCGATCACGTTTACGGCATTGCTCATTAGTTTAAGGATCTTCATGGATCCTAGTTCTGTCATCATCTGAAATGAGCGTGTATAGATAAAGTCCCCAACTAATACGCTAGCCGCATTGCCAAATGCTGCATTCGCAGTGGCTTTACCACGGCGCATGTCTGATTCATCTACCACGTCATCATGCAGCAAAGTCGCTGTATGGATGAACTCAATAAACGCAGCTGCCATTGTATGACCATTGCCTTGGTAACCAAGTGCGCGGGCTGACAGTATCGCTAAAAGCGGTCTTAGACGTTTGCCTCCACCACTCACGATATAAAAACCGAGCTGGTTGATTAAAGAGACATCAGAATTAAGTTGGGCTTGAATTGTTTCATTCACTTTTGCCATGTCATCGGCAGTAAGCGCTTGGATAGTTTTAAAATCCATCGTATATCCGGCTGAAGTTAGACCCTGCAAGGCTTATTCGATTTATATAATTGTCGAATAATACACTAAAAAACGTTGATTAATACATTACTAAAGGGCATGATTGCCGCACTTTTCTTTGGCGATTAGCTTTTCGCCAATTTTTTCAAAATATGGCTTGTCATAGGAGCATCTATTCTGTAGAATCTGCGCCCTATTGATGATTAGTTTAGCGCACACCCTCAAGAAAGGCTGTGCGGAAAAAGCGGAGTAAAATATGTACGCTGTTTTCCAATCTGGTGGTAAACAACACCGTGTAAGCGAAGGTCAAACTCTTCGTTTAGAGAAATTAGACGTTGAAACTGGTGCAACTGTAGAATTTGATAAAGTTCTTCTTGTTGCTAACGGCGAAGACATCAAAGTTGGTGCTCCTCTTGTAGAGGGCGGCAAAATTGTTGCTGAAGTTGTACAACACGGTCGTGGCGATAAAGTTAAAATCGTTAAGTTCCGTCGTCGTAAGCACTCTCGTAAGCAACAGGGTCACCGTCAGTGGTTCACTGAAGTGAAGATCACTGGTATCAACGCTTAATCTATTAGGAGAGTTTAACAATGGCACACAAAAAAGCTGGTGGTTCTACTCGTAACGGCCGCGATTCAGAAAGCAAACGTCTAGGTGTTAAGCGTTTCGGTGGTGAATCTGTACTTGCAGGTAACATCATCGTTCGTCAACGTGGTACTAAGTTCCACGCTGGTAACAACGTAGGTATCGGTAAAGACCACACTCTATTCGCTCTTACTGAAGGTAAAGTGAAGTTCGAAGTGAAAGGTCCTAAGAACCGTAAGTTTGTAAGCATCGAAGCTGAGTAATTAGGTTTTTAACCAAATTACTTAATAGCTTTAAGCTGAATTCAAAAGCCCTGCCGAATCGGCGGGGTTTTTTATTTGTGGCAGTCGACATATCGAAGTTTCTCGCTAAGATCCTAAGCGATTTGAATCTGGGAGCTTAGATCTGTCATCTGCTAAAATTGTCGGATGACATAGTAAGATTTAATCCACGCACGAAGTAGTCGGAGTAAAAGATGAAGTTCGTAGATGAAGCGGTAGTAAAAGTTCAGGCTGGTGATGGCGGTAGTGGCGTTGTCAGTTTCTGGCGTGAAAAATTCATCACTAAAGGTGGCCCTGATGGCGGTGATGGCGGTGACGGTGGTGATGTTTATATCCAAGCTGATGAAAACCTAAATACCCTGATTGATTACCGTTTCCAGCGCTTCTACGAAGCTGAGCGTGGTGAAAACGGTCGCGGTGGTAACTGTACAGGTAAGCGTGGTAAAGACATTGTTCTTCGTGTACCTGTGGGTACGCGCGCTGTGGATATCCACACAAATGAAATCGTGGCGGAAGTTGCTGAACACGGTAAGAAAGTGATGATCGCAAAAGGCGGTTGGCACGGTCTAGGTAACACGCGTTTCAAATCTTCAGTAAACCGCGCGCCTCGTCAGAGAACATTGGGTACAAAGGGTGAAGTACGCGAAATTCGCCTTGAGCTATTGCTTCTTGCTGATGTGGGTATGCTTGGTCTACCTAATGCTGGTAAATCAACCTTTATCCGCGCAGTATCAGCAGCAAAACCGAAAGTCGCTGATTACCCATTCACGACTTTGATCCCAAGCTTGGGTGTCGTAAGTGTCGTACCAGAGAAAAGTTTTGTTGTTGCAGACATCCCTGGTTTGATCGAGGGTGCAGCAGATGGCGCTGGCCTTGGTATTCGATTCTTGAAGCACTTAGAGCGTTGTCGAGTGTTGCTGCACATGATCGATATTATGCCAATTGATCAGTCCGATCCGGTGCAAAATGCATTGACGATCATTGATGAACTAGAACAATACAGCGAAAAACTGGCAAGTAAGCCGCGCTGGTTAGTGTTCAACAAAGTTGATCTAATGCCTGAAGAAGAAGCGAATGAGAAGATCCAAGAAATCTTAGACGCACTAGGTTGGGAAGACGAGTACTTTAAGATCTCGGCGATCAATCGTAACGGTACTAAAGAGCTTTGTTACAAACTGGCTGACTTTATGGATAACCTACCTCGCGAAGAGGAAGAAGTGGCTGAAGAAGATAAAGTTAACTTCATGTGGGATGATTACCATAAAGATGCGATGGCGGGTAAAGACGTTATCACTGAAGATGACGACGACGATTGGGATGACTGGGACGATGAAGAAGATGACGGTCACGTTGTCTACGTTCGTGACTAATCAGAACGGTCAAACAATGCCTGTTTGCCTATAATTCCTTAAGCCGCAATTATTTATTCCGGCTTTTTCTGTATCTAAATCATATTTAGGTGATGTGCTTTACGGCACAATAACTGATACGTCGTGTTTTTTTGAGGGTTAGTTTGGCCCTCGCGCGTATGAATGAGTAACACCCTAAAAGGAATTAGACTTATTTATGACTCTAGAAACCATACCGCCTAGAGAGTTGGCGGTATCTACTCAACGATCGATTTCTCGTCTTGTCGCCCAAGCCGGACAAATGCTACTTGCTCATGGTGCTGAAAGTACTCTTGTGAGCGATATTATGCGTCGTATTGGCCTAGCTTGTGGGGTGAATGAAGTTGCGGTAGCACTATCAGCTAATGCATTGGTTGTGACGACGGTAATGGATGGGCATTGCATCACCACCACCCGAAGCTGCGCTGATCGTGGCATCAATATGCGCGTTATTACGCAAATTCAACGAATCTGTATCATGATGGAGCGTGGTCTGCTCGATGCAACCATGGCGCAGAAAAAGCTGAACGCTATCAGTCCAGAGCGTTATAACCGCTGGTTGGTGGTGTTTATGATTGGCTTGTCTTGTGCGGCATTCAGTCATCTAGCTGGTGGTGATTGGGGAGTCTTCATCATGACCTTTTTAGCTTCAGCTGGTGGCATGATCGTTCGCCAAGAAATTGGTCATCGTCATTTCAACCCTCTATTGAACTTTGCTGCGACCGCTTTTGTGACTACCTTAATTTCAGCACAGGCGGAAATTTACCAAATCGGTAATCTACCTACCGTAGCAATGGCATCGTCGGTATTAATGCTTGTACCTGGTTTCCCACTCATTAACTCTGTCGCAGATATGTTGAAAGGCCACATTAATATGGGGATTGCTCGATTTGTGATGGCTAGTTTACTAACGTTGGCGACATGTTTGGGGATCGTTGCTGCGATGAGTGTAACTGGAATTTGGGGGTGGGCTATCTAATGAGTTTATTTGATTTGATGTTTGGCCTTTTGAATGACATGTTTTTTGCGGCGATTCCCGCCGTAGGATTTGCATTGGTTTTTAACGTACCACAAAGAGCTTTAGTTTATTGCGCTGTTGGTGGCGCGATTGGTCATGGTAGCCGCTACTTGATGATGCAGTTTGGCATTCCTATTGAGTGGGCAACCTTTTTTGCTGCGACGTTAGTTGGGATGATTGGTGTGTACTGGTCTCACCGTTTTCTCGCGCATCCAAAAGTGTTTACTGTGGCTGCTTTGATCCCGATGGTGCCGGGTGTGTTTGCGTACAAAGCAATGATCGCTATGGTAGAGATCAATCATGTTGGCTACTCACCCGAGCTTGTCGCAACCTGTATGGAAAACTTTCTTAAGGCCATGTTTATTATTGCAGGTTTAGCTGTTGGTCTTGCGGTTCCAGGGCTGTTATTCTATCGCCGCAGACCAATTGTATAAGGACCTAACATGATCATTAGTATGATTGCCGCGATGGCCGACAATCGCATCATTGGCAAAGACAATCAAATGCCTTGGCATCTTCCCGCCGATTTCGCTTGGTTTAAGCGTTGTACCATGGGAAAACCGGTTGTGATGGGACGCAAAACCTATGAGTCTATTGGTCGCCCTTTACCAGGTCGCTTGAATATTGTTATTAGCCGTGATGAGACACTAAAGATCGAAGGCGTCACTACCGTAACATCGATTGAGCAAGCTTTGGACGTGGCTGGTGATGTGGAAGAAGTGATGATCATTGGTGGTGGTGCGATTTACACCACTTGTCTGCCTATGGCCAATAAACTGTATGTAACACACATTGAAGCGGCCATTGATGGTGATACTCAGTTCCCAGATTGGGGAGACGAGTTTAAGGAAACTTACTCAGAAATGTATCAAGCCGATGAGAAGAACGCCTACAACATGCGTTTTACGGTGTTAGAGAAGTAATTCGAGATTAAAACGGGGTAATGCCGTTCGTATAGCAGCGAGCGGCCATCCCAACCTACCGTCATCCTGAAAAGCGACGAAAGAGCGAGATTCAGGAGCCTCTATACGAGTACTTTGTTGTCAAAGGTATTTCTATCTATTCGCAGCGCGAGGATATTAGATTCCTAGTCTCGTTAAGGCTCGTTGGAATGACCCTACAGGAGGTGTTAAGTGACAGGTATTCTTCCTACTATGGATTATCGACTGTTATTCAGTGTTTAACTTAACGCATCCTGAGTAAAAATTTTCTTATCTTCCCAACGGATCATGGTCAGGCTTCCTCCCCAAACGCAGCCAGTATCTAGCCCGATGACTTCGTTGTTCATATAGCCTTGTAGTGCAGCCCAGTGCCCAAAGAGCACCGCTTTGTTTAAGTGGATACGTTTAGGCACATCAAACCATGGAATAAGTTCGTTACCGGAAACTTGTTGCGGTGGCAATTTACAATCCATATCCAAACGACCATCAGGGAAACAAAAGCGCATCCGCGTAAAAGCATTGATAATATAACGGTATCGGTCCAAACCCTGTAGAGAGTCATCCCAGGAATCAGGTTGATTGCTGTACATGTTTTTTAATAGCCAAGGCAGCTCTTCACTTTGGATGATGCGCTCAACTTCACGGGCACACTTTCTCGCTGTTTTTAGATTCCATTGCGGTGATATGCCAGCGTGACACATCACGAACTCGTCATGCTCGGTCAATAGAGGTTGCTGAGCTAGCCATGTCAGTAGTTCCTCTTTGTCAGGGGCCGTGAAAATAGGTGCGGTTTTATCTTTGTCTTTGACCTTTTTTATCCCGTGAGCCACTGCGAGAAGGTGAAGGTCGTGATTACCAAGCACCACGATTGCGTTTGCGCCAAGTGACTTCACAAAGCGTAACGTTTCTAGTGATTTAGGCCCTCTGGCGACCAAATCACCAGCAAGCCAAAGTTGGTCTTTTTTCGCAGAGAAAGATACTTTTTCTAGTAGTCGCTGCAATTCATCAAAACAGCCTTGGATGTCACCAACAATATAGGTAGCCACTGAATCTCCAATTTACTAATTTAAAACATTTGGAACAGCCAAGCGAAATGGTTCAATTTCGGTGATGAACTCTTGCCCTTTTTCATCCAGCATTTTGTAGTGTCCTTGCATAACGCCGACAGGGGTTTCTAACGCTGTTCCGCTACTGTACGTGTATTCATCATTGCTTGGAATAAAGGGCTGCTGGCCTACCACTCCGTCACCTTCAACCGTCATTTGCTTGCCATTCGAGTCTGTGATTAGCCAGCGGCGGCTCACTAACTGTACGGTTTGTTGGCTAAGGTTTTTGATGGTGATGATATAAGCGAAAACGTAGCGTTGTAGCTCTGGGTTGGACTGTTCTTCGATGTATTTGGTGTGAACTTGAATTTTGATGCAAGGTTGAATGACGTCCATGTGCACTCCTCAGAAACGTAATATCCCAATAATAATAAGCCAAACCTACAAGGGTTTGGCTCATTGTTTGAGTTCTTAGTGCTGCGGGTTATCCGCAAGCCAGTTCGCCATTGCGACGAATTGTTCTAGCGTCAGGTTCTCTGGACGCATGCTTGGATTAACACCTAGCTCTTCTAGTACTTCTGTGCTTAACAACGATTTGTAGCAGTTACGAACTGTTTTACGACGTTGGTTAAAGCCTTCACGACAAACGCGATCGAGCAAACGCAGATCTTTCGCCGGGCATGGCAGCTCTTCGTAAGGCACTAAACGAACAACGGCAGAATCCACTTTCGGTGGTGGAACGAATGCCGTTGGCGGTACTTCCAGTACTGGTACCACTTTACAGTAGTACTGAGCCATTACCGTTAAACGGCCGTAAGCTTTGCTGCCAGGGCCGGCGGCTAAGCGGTTTACCACTTCTTTTTGCAGCATAAAGTGCATGTCTTGAATGTCTTTATGGAACTCAAAAAGGTGGAACATCAATGGTGTAGAGATGTTGTATGGCAAGTTACCAAAAATGCGCAGCTTGTTGTTTGGCTTCACTAGTTGAGTGAAGTCAAAACGCATAGCGTCACCCTCATGGATGGTCAACTTATCTGCCAGTTCAGGGTGAGTACGTAGGCGTTCCGCCAGATCGCGGTCTAATTCGATAACTGTGAACTTATCCACTTCACGACCTACTGGCTCAGTGATTGCACCAAGACCAGGACCGATTTCAACCAGGTTTTGACCTGGTTTTGGGTTAATCGCTGATACGATTCCATCAATAATGTATGGATCGTTCAGGAAGTTTTGACCAAAACGTTTACGCGCTTTGTGTCCTAAATGGACATCATTTCTCATTGTTTCTTCTCTACCAAATCTATCGCATGCGTGAGCGCTGTTCGGAAACTCCCTGTATCCGCTTGACCTGTCCCTGCCAGATCTAATGCAGTACCGTGGTCCACCGATGTTCTAATAAAAGGTAGGCCAAGAGTAATGTTTACTGAACGACCAAAGCCTTTGTATTTTAATACTGGCAACACTTGATCATGGTACATGCCTAAAACAGCATCAGCATCATTTAAATATTTTTCATTGAAAATGGTATCAGCCGGCAGAGGGCCGATCAGGTTGATACCTTTTTCTTGTCGAATTTTTTCCAGTGTCGGAGTGATGGTTTCGATCTCTTCACGACCTAAGCAGCCATCTTCGCCAGCATGAGGGTTAAGCCCACAAACGTAGATGTTTGGTTGTGCGATAGCAAACTTTTCTACAAGGTCTTTATGAAGAATATCGATGATTTTTTCTAATCGCTCTTCGGTGACAGCTTTGGACACATAAGCTAAAGGAATATGTGTTGTAACCAGCGCCACGCGTAGTCCTTCCGTTGCTAGCATCATTACGACTAGCGGCGTTTGTGACTTCTCGGCGAAAAATTCAGTATGACCACTGAATGCAACACCTGCGCGATTAATCACCCCCTTATGAACAGGGCCGGTGACAATAGCATCAAATTCATCATTCATACAGCCTAAAGCCGCTCTTTCTAGCGTTTTTAGTACATAGTGACCATTCGCTTCATTGAGCTCGCCTGCGACCGCAGGTTCCGATATTTGGATATGGTCAACGATAAGCGTGCCCGCTTTTTGTGCTTTAGGTGCTTCTTCTGGATTGTAATCAGACAGTTGGACTTCGATGCCAAGCTGCTTGGCTCGCTCCATCAGCATATTCTTATCGGCACAGACGACAATTTGGTGCGCCCAATCTTCTTTCGATAGGGCAAGCACTAAGTCTGGGCCGATACCCGCAGGTTCCCCTGCGGTTACGACAATTCTACGAATTGTATTAGTTGTCATTGTTGTTATCCACGATTTCAACAAACGCACTTGCGCGTAGCTCTTGCATCCATGCGCCCGCTTCTTCATTAAATTTACGGTTAAATAGAATACGGTAAGCTTTGTTCTTCATCGCTGAGTCAGTACGGTCAACTTGGCGACGATCCAACACTTCAACGATATGCCAGCCGTGAACGGTTTTGAACGGTTCGCTGATTGAGCCAACTGGCAGAGTTTCTACTTGGTGCTTGAATTCTGGCACGTAAAGATCTGGCGTTTGATAACCTAGTTCACCGTCTTGTGCTGCCGAGCCAGGATCTTGACTGTATTGTGTTGCCAATTGAGCGAACGTTGCTTCACCGGCTTTGATGCGGCGTACAAATTCATTCAGTTGCTTCTTCGCCCCTTCGTCGCTCAGAATCACGGTTGGTTTAATCAAAATATGACGCGCATTTACTTCCGTTACCGCAACCGTTTCTAGGCCTTTTACATCCTCTATTTTTAGGATGTGGAAACCAACGCCACTACGGAATGGACCAATAATGCTGCCTTTGTTTTGCATCTTGATCTGATCAGCAAAGATGGTTGGCATCTCTTCTTTACGCATCCAGCCCCAATCACCACCTTGTAAAGCTTTAGGACCTTTAGAGTAGGTGTAGGCCATCTCCGTAAAATCTGCACCTTCGTTTAGCTTTTTCGCGAGCGCTTTAGCTTCTGCTTCTACAGCAGATTTTTCTTTATCGTCAGAGAAGCGCAGTTGAATGTGTCCAATTTTGTATTGAACAGTCGCATTGGTTTCTTGTGATAGTTGCTCAGCAAGGCTATCTACCTCTGCTGGAAGGATATTAATACGGCGACGAACCAGTGCATTGCGGGCTTCTGATGCGGCGATTTCCTTACGAATTTGTTCGCGGAATTCTGGGTAACTTAAACCTTCACTTTCTACAGAAGCGGCGAGTTGTTCTACTGTTTGCTCATTATTACGTGCGATCTCTGCAATCGCT
>NZ_WXWS01000025.1:0-10914 GCF_009904715.1 Vibrio sp. V42_P2S4T144
AGCATGATAACTATATCAAGTCTTATCGCGCTGGCCATTGCGGTTTATAAGTTGGCCACACCAGAACGCATTGAAAGAATTAAACTTTCTATCGAAGCATTCAAAACCTCTAAACAACTGATTAGTGACCTAACCAAGTTTACCAAACAACTGCGGAAGCTAGTGTTATACGTGGATCTTGGCCTGTTCCTAATGGTTCTAAGTGACTACGCCGAGTTAATAATCCCAATCGTAGCCAACATCCCAACCTAACCCACATGGCGCGCCTTAATGGTGCGCCTTAATGGTGCGCCTTTTTTTGGCCTAATTAGCGCCAGTGATACACACAAATTAATCAATTTATATCCACTTATTAAAAATGTGTTCGGAATTTCATTGATAGGTGGTATATTCAAATCGTTCCTAATCCCCTTGTAGTTAAAGGGGATGTTTAGAAACGGGAGTTACCTAATGATTGTCTATAAAGTTGGACGTTACACATTTTCTGCTGACCTACGTCGATATTCCAAACAAGTCGGCCAAGAGGGCAACTACACACTAGGCTTTTGCACGGTCGAGTACCTACCTAAAGGCAACAGCCTTTACCATCCAGAGCCGAAGTTAATCGACAGCAACAAACCATACGACATTATTGAGTTTGCCCCTAAAGCCAAGATCAACGGCAGCCTGGCAATTCAGTGCGAACCAGATAAGCACAACGCGACACAGGCTGAGGAAATTAGCTGGATTGCCATTCAAATTGACGCACCAGATGGCGACTTAGACGGACTCATCCGAAGAATCGCGGCGGAGGGCGGCGTAGAGCTTAATGAGCAAATCTTGAGTCAGACCCGAGAAAACATATACATGCGCTACTCAACGCCTACTCAAAGCGATCCTGCAACGGTTGGCGCGCTTATTCGCAACACATCAACCCTTAAAGCAGACTTCTATTACAAAACCCGTATCGAGTCGCTAGCGAAGCATTTCAACACCACAAGCCGACAGGCGGAATGGTTGGTGTTTATCGATAACGGCTCAAAGATGGCTAAGCGTGACGATGGTTGGCATCCAACACTACTCGACCTAGACGAACCAGCCACAGAGAAAGAACTTAATGAGCTGGTGGACGCTGACGCAATCGCCTTTGATGCAGAGAGCAACACGTACACCAACACTGAAAAAACAACCTTAGCACTGAGAGAGAACTACCTGTAAGAGAGCGCCACCGTGAACAAGCAAATAAAAATTTACGTACTGACGACCATGAACAAGGAAAGAGTTGAGTTCATGAAACAGTTACTTAAGGACGTTAACTTTGAATTTGTGGAATCACTAGGCACGGAAGCCTTAAAGGAACTAGAAGCGAAATACGCCCGTAAATCGCTGCGCTACAGAAAGAAAGCGTTAATTCTTGGCGAACTTGGCGCATTCAAAACACACGCTATGGCTTGGGAACGCATCGTCAAATCTGGTGAAGCGGGGATCATCATCGAGGATAGCGCTGATTTCGTTCGTGACGCATCGATCTTGCTAAGCGACGAAGTACGCAACCAAATCAAGAATTGCGGCCTCGTATCCTTTACGGATTACGAGTACAAGCTGCATCCAGATAGACCAACGCTATTTAGCGTCCATTACGCAAGGCGTTCCCAATTCGCTGCTATGGCATAACTCCGCATCGAGCCAACGTACTGCTATCTATGCTCAACAAAACGGGCATGATTTTACCTGTAGACCGTTGGATGGGTACACCTAAGCTATCCGGCCTGTTTGGGTTTGTCAGCAATGTTGGCGTAGCTATAAGACGAAACACCACCAGCATAGCGAACGTGAGACGAGGCAAAGCGTCTTACAACCCGCTCAATCTGATATTCAGAGCATTCAACAAGCACAAGTACCAATACTAACCACCACCAGCAAATGTGAACAATTAGGAGCAGATTATGGCACTAGATGATTTGGTTTTTCTTGTTTGGAAAGACGCAACCATTGACGGCAACGAACTACACGGCGTAGTGACGTTAAACGAAATAGAGTTACTTGGCCTTGTTCGTGAGGCATTCGAGCGCAAAACTGGCCTTAAGGCTCAACACATCGAGCTACGCGCCATCACCAGCGAACCAGACGAGTTTTACGCTGGCTTACCACGCATCAAAGTAGGAGAGGACGATGAATAATTTCTCTGAATTAACGTGCTTTGATTGCGGTTGTGGCGTTGAAGCTTTTTATCAAGATAACGGCGCACCGTTCTATCAAATCTTCTACTGTCCAGATTGCAAAGACAAAGCAGTAAGAGAACAGGCCGAGGAACAGGAGGACGAGTAATGCCTAAAATCATCATTGAAATCACGCAACCAACAGACCACAGCGGCGTTGTTACCTTACCAGAAGCAGGAGCGGTTGCTACTGCATTAAATGTGGAAATTTTCGTTGAGAACGACGACAGACAAAAGCTAGCCACACTGGTAGCCGATAAGCTGGCAGACGTATACACAGCAACGATACAAACAGGCATTAAGGCGGCGGTTGATTCTGTTCTAAAGGAAAGCATTCAAGACAAAACATGTTAATCAACGGCATTGAAGTTACACGCGCATTGATCATAAGAAAGCCGTGGATTCATCTTATCCTCGCTGGCTTAAAGGTTTGGGAAATGCGCTCTACCAAAACCAAAATCCGAGGCACCATTGCCCTAATTGAACAGGGCACTGGTTTAATCGTTGGTCTAGCGAACTTAACCGACTCTTTAGAGCCTCTGTCGCATGCAGAATTGATGGCCAACTTTGATAAACACAAGGTCGATTATGACGCTATGCCTGAGCTGGCTAAATGGCGTTGCCCTTGGGTTTTGGAGAACGTACAGCGCATTGAACCAACCCCTTATGAGCACAAGGTAGGCGCTGTTATTTGGGTAAATATCTAGGAGAAACCAATGGCTCGCTGGTGGAAGAAAACCAAATACACGATCGAGTACAAAGGCTATGTGTTTGAGTACGACACAGCCGAGGAACTAGGGCGCATGGTGGCGCAATCTGGCTGCGGCATGGAAAACCCTTTCGAGCCTAACACAGTGGAATACGACCAGTTCTTTGACAGCTACGCAGCAACCAAGGAAGAAATGGCCAAGACGGCCAAGATAGCGAGAAATGGCGAAGTGCCGATCGCCTTGCTTTGATAAACAGTGCCGTCCATTAAGAATTGTTTCATATATAGCTCAAATTATTTGAAAGAGCATTGATAGGTAATATTAGTCTCTTGATTGACGGCAAGCAAATGCATACTATTTCGGGCGGCAATTGCCAATAAAAATTATAAATAACAAAGAGTAAGAATCGAATGTTTGCTATAAAACTTATCATAATGTTATTCGTTATAGCGCCAGTGGTGGCTTATTGGTCATTTCAGGCTGGAGGTCATATCATCCCTAGTGATGGTGATTTCAATTATTGGGGAGCCATCATTACGTCGATCATCGCCACGATTGCAGCGCTCTGGTATATGGGGAAGTACGAGGATTCACGCCTTTTAAAGCGCGCTAATAGCTTAGGTGTTAATTCAGAATATGTATCGCTGTATGGTGATAATGGCCTAATAATCGATAACACCAACAAAAAAATATTTGCTGGAACCAAAAGGAACGGAAAGGTCTTCAATTACGATGACGTTTCTAGCATTGAACGGGAGGACGTTCCATTTGGTAGAACTAAAAAGTGCGTAATTCACATTAACACCCTAGACTTCGACACTCCAAGAGTGACCGTCGGATATGCTGATTTTAGTGGTCGGCGAGATCGAGCATTCTCCAAGCTAAGAGCGGCATTAAAGATTAGTTAATGCTAACCAAATAAAAAGACACCGCCCATCGTGGCGGTGTTATTTTTTTTACTTCACACTTAACGGTAGTGACTCTCCGATATTTGCAATTATTACACCTATAACCCTGATTCAACAACTACTTTTACCCGCCAATTACTGTTAATGTGTGACTTGAACAGCACCACCAGCAAGGGAAATAACGTGAACGATAGAATTAATTTGGACAAGGTACTCGACCAGCTAACCAATATGAGCCCTGACCGCTTAGAGAAAACCATGCGGAAGTTCAACCTAGCCCAAGAAAGACAACGGGCAGCTCAAGAAGATAGAGAGGCCAAGGAATCTGGCATCGAGCGTATTACTCTGTTCTTTGCTGGTGGCCATAAGGCACTACTGGTAAAGCCTAACCCATTAACGGGAGCATGGCTGCTGAATCTATACGGAGCTGGCACTGTTACCGCGGCGCAGGATGTGGACGTAGAATTTGAGGTGACAGACCACTTCACTGAGTTATTCCGCTTCTCGATGACGTTCAATGGATTTACCTATTGGCACGACCTTGTTGATGAGCAAATGGCGCAAGAATTGGCTACGTTCCTTAATGTACCGTTACAGATTCAATAGCTAAGATGAAAACAAACCAAAAACACCAAGAAAACCTAGCTCTACTTGCGCTGGTGGCGATTTCTCACAATGACGTAGCCAATGGGCGCACCATGACCTCAAAAGCGCTTAAATCGCATCTGACAGCGCGAAAGAAAAGTTAGCAAACCCACAAAACAAAAGAGTCGCACCAAGGCGACTCGCGTACAAACTCATAAGGTAAATCTTGGTTTTCTTCCATTGACCTAAGCAGTTGTTCCGTTGGAACTCTCTCCACTTAGTTTGAACAAAAAAAGCCCCAGCTAATAGCTAGGGCTTTTTTTTAGATTCGTTTTTTAAGCAAGGCAGACATTAGCCGCTTGCAGGCCTTTCTGGCCTCTCTCAACATTAAATGTAACCTGTTGACCTTCAATCAAAGTTTTGAATCCATCAGATGCAATGGCATTAAAGTGCACAAACACATCGTCACCACCATCACTTTGAGAAAGAAAACCAAAACCTTTCGATTCGTTGAACCATTTAACTGTACCAGTTGCTTTATTTGAATTAGACATTGTTGTCCCTTATAAAATTAAATTAATTATATCGCGAAATGCGATGTGCTAAGACATTGAATTATTTAATGGTTGGGAACAACTAAGGAGCATTCTAAGTATTGTAACGTAGAGAGGTACAACAAGGAGAGGTTTTACTTAATATGAAACTTTGCATTTAATAACTCTGAACAGCAGAGCGGAGCTAGTATTACTCAAGTTGCTTACAATGTAAATGTTTTTTGATGAATGTCACAAAACTTTCTATTTCTCATAGTGACGTGAACAATGGGCGCACTATGACCTCAAAAGCGCTAAAATCGCGTCTGACAGCGCGAAAGAAAAATTAATAACCCCACAAAACAAAAGAGTCGCACCAAGGCGACTCTTTTTAGTATTTATATGGCTTGTTGGTTTTACGATGATAGACGGTCACATCACCGTTCTTCACTTCGTCTCGCGTACAAACTCATAAGGTAAATCTTGATTTTCTTCCATCATCTTCCCTATGTTCGCCCAATGCTCGATTTGTTCTGCCACGCTGCGGTTAGCTGCATTTGCAGTAGCCTGAGCCGAAGCAACCAATTGGCTATCTAGATTTACAGTCGTCGTCACTTAAACTCGCCTCCATTCGTCAAAGGTGCGCCAATTATCTTGCGGTTTAACTGGTACATCAATTGGTTAAACACTGATTTCCCGCGACATATCTGTCAAGTGAATTATTGTGTGACCATTAACATGAATTTCAATTAATTAAGTCCGTGTTGTTGCATATCCATCATTAATTGATAACAATACTCATTTGCAATTGTAATCAATGATTGAATATATCTCTATAGAAGGAAAAGTAAGTGTTAAAGCAAATTTGTGTTGTTTTGTTTTTAATATTGTTCGCAGGTACTACCCAAGCAGGAAAACAGTTTTTTGAACCTAATGGGCCATTATGTAATGTAGCTCCATTAGGCTGGAAAGATCGTAAAAACCATGTCGCAAGAGGTTATGAATATTGTGTTGTAGGAACCGCGTATCAGAAAGTGGTAAACCTTATGCAAACGCCAATTTACGTATCTGTTTTAGGCCCAAATAAAGGAAAGGTCTTTAAGATAGAGGGGCAGAGTATCTTTGAATCATTTGGAATTTCATCGACGGTATTTCTGTTAACTGAGACTGATGGAGCGTTCTATCGCACGAGCAATGCATTGGTAGTTGGTAGCGAGAGGAATGGGAAAGAAACCGAGCGTAATTATCGATCTAACCTCTCAAACTTGCCTCAAGTAAAGGGAAAGGAAGTGCCGCCATTTAGGGTTAAAGAAATAACATTTGAGTCTTCTATTTATATGGGAGGGATTCTTGATGACTTTGGCTCTAAATACAATCAAAGAGCTTGGGGAACCGTTTTGCCAGCAATTATAGGTGGTGCTGGAGCTGGTGGATTAGGCGCGTGGGATGCAGACAAAGCATGTGGTGGTGACATCGTGAGAGGGATGTTTATTGGTGGTGTGACCGCTGGATTAGGCGCAACTATATTCGCAACTGGCGCGGGAGCCATTGTAACGCCAATTGCAATGGCGGCCGTCAACAAATCGCTGACAGCAGTTTGCTCCCAGTGTCACAAAAGTACCTGCGAAACCGACAGTGGTAGGCACTAATGCACGTACAATTCTTGCTTGCCTGTTTGATTGTAGTAATACAGTTTATTTGCCTACGTCATAATGACTACTTTAAGAAAAGAGCGTGGTTGTTCTTATATTTGGCGATAGTCCTAATAATGTTTTCATTAACTCGCTTAGATACAACATTACAAGCTTTGGTATGTTGCGCTTTAATTTCCTTGTTTGAACTGCCTTGGCTTAAGAGGAAGTTAAGCGCAAGGTTTGATGTTTCGTTTTCTGTATTAAATGGCTTCTATTTGATTTTTTTGATAAACAATTATTTGCCTACCTTCACGAAGTGATTTGCTCCTTGACCTTAAATCTCGTCAGACAGTACGAATGAAAAGCTGGCAAAGCCATAAAACAAAAGAGTCGCACTAAGGCGACTCTTTTTAGCTCGCTATCGTAATCATCACAAATCACGATGGTTGCTTGTCGTCCTCTCACTCCTATGCCCTCATCCTCTCGAACTCGATCAATCTTCGAATGGTGGCCATTTCTTCTAGGCATACCGCTTCTTTGTGCATGACCTTGCTAATATCGCGCTTCTCGTACTTGGCTTGTTCTATTTTCAGTTCAGCCAGCTTCTTATTGGATTGGCGCACATAGTTGGAAAAGGCGCGCGTTCCGGCCTTAAGCGTTGGCAACTTCTCTTGGATTTCCTTTCGCAGTTCGAAGAACGCTAACAAAGGCATTTCTTGTTGTGCCTTATATCGTGCTGCTTTCTTCTCAAGTCGTTTGTATTCAGCCTCAAGCGCATCGATGACAAGTTGCGTTCTACTTCTCATAGCTCTTTTGTGCCTCTTTCTGGCGCGCTGGCTTCCAAATCCAGCGTTTTGCGCCCAAACCAGTACCAAACAATGACCCTTGGACATAAACGCCTCTACGGCCAATATTGAGCGTTAACCAGCGTCCACCAATCGAGACGCTAGTAAAGCCAGTTTTGCCAAAGTTAACCCTTATCAGGCCAAATATTCGGAATGATTTGCGGAAAGTAATGTTCGTTTTTCGCATGGTATGTACTCAAAGTGGTTTGCATTCTTGGTGCGAGTCGCCCCTGTTACTATCAGGGCGTTATCATCATTGGTGATTGTGGCCATTAGCACCTTTTTGGCCGTATCGGTTAAGTAAGATTCGTTAACGATGATCTTAAAGTTATGTAGACACCAACCCGCCAGCGCTTCCTCTCGACCACTGCGGTAGTGTTGAAACATGATCGATGGTCGGCCACATGTATCGGCGTTCTTAATGTAAACCTCGCCACTGTGTTCAACTATTTTCTCTACCATTAGGCAATCTTCAATTAGGGATAGATATTCGTGCTTATCCTGGACTGAGCATACAAACATAACGCGACGTTTGGGATTGTGCTTAATACAGGCCATCGCAAAACGCATGGCATCAATCTTTGAGTTACTTGCTACCGTGGCAAAGTAGTTCTCTGTATTGGTGATTAGATTCATCAAGACACCGCCTTAAATATAAAATCCGACATGAGGACGACCAGAACAAGGCCGATCACTATGCGCGGGAACTCGGGCAACTTGATCACATCGAACACGCATTCCAGCACAAAGAAAATCGCAACAGCCAACCAGAACGCTGGCCAGTTAATCATCTTCATTACAATCATCATCCGATAAAGGGATTAGTCGTTTTAAACCCGCGAATGCAGTAGAAAGAGCGATCGCATCCAATGATCGAGGTTTATGGATAGTCCATTGGCCTTTACCGTTAATAGCCACCAGCTCGCGCTTAATATCATGGCCAGTATCACTCGCCACCAGCTCTGCTAACTCAAATAAGAGCTTCACACGCGCACTAGCAAAGCGGCTTGTTTCGCCTTGTGGGATGAATACGTTTTGTGTCTTGGTCTTGCAGCGTAGGAACTCGTAAATGAAGCAGCCGCAACCGTGACTGGACACAACTGCATGATCATCACCAATAAGCGCTAACAGGTTCGCTTTCCAGTCGTCGTTAAATACCTTGGAAGCGTCCATAAAACGGAAGCCATCCACAATAGGGCGCTCTTGTTCGTTCTTGTGGCACTTGATTTCACATAGGTAAGGCTGGTTCTTGTGAAAACCAACCGATACAACTCGCATTAGCTTGCTCATCTGGTTAACTCTCTTAGTGTTGTCATTGCAGCTTCGACTTCTTCTTCGTTGGTGGCATTCACTAGGTCATAAGTTGCCTTTTTGATGCGAATAAGTGTGGCTGTTGGTGTTTGGCCGTTCTCTTTCTGGATAACGATCGAGAATTGCTGATTGGGCTCGCTATCCTCGTAATCAAGGAACTGGTAGTTGTTCGCTTTTTTGTGCTTGAAGTAGCCCACGAACGCTGCTGCAAAGTTATGAAGCATTGAACGCTTTAGCTCATCATTAATGTTTTCATCCGTCATGATTTGACAGTATTTCGCAGCCGTACCAGCGTTTAGTTGATGCACTAGGGCGTTAAGTCGTTTGATTTCGTTTTGTTGTCTTTTAATGGTCGAGAATGGCCAAATACACATAATTTCGGTTCTCTCTGGATCGGGCCAGGCAACGCATCAACGCCACCTTGCGCCATAGGATTAAATCGTTGGTTATTTGTTTAACTGACGCTCTGTGTTGCGGCGTAGTACCCAATATTGGGAGTCTGAGGTAGTCATCGCCCAGTCGTGGTAATGGGCGTTAATGCGTTCGACTCGGCGGCGCTCTTTGATACGGCGCACTTTCTCACTTAAGGCAAGATAGAGCATCCAAGCGGATAGAATGAATATGGCGATTGCGCTAATCCAAAACGCGATAGATATGAATATGCTAAATGAAAAACTCATGTTTCTTTTACTGTGTGCTGGTGGTTTTGTATTGAGATACCGGCTTTTGCTGTAACCGGTATTTGGTTTACTGAAAGTGACGCACTTCGAACAGTCGAACCTTGGATTCCTCAAGGATTGCTGCTAGTCGGTCTAAGCGCCATTCCCTTGGCTTATCGTCGCGCGTGTAGCGCACTGAGTAGGCTTTTAGGTCCTCGGTAGTGCTATCGATGGCCAACAGGGAAAAACCGCCGCTCGCTTGCTGCTGAGCGACGACACTGAGCTGGTGGCCATGTTCCACCAGCCGTTTGAACTCACATAATTTAATCGGTGTAATCTTTGCCATGATGCAAACTCGTCGTTTTTGTATGCTTAAAACGTCACGTTTTACATTATGAGTAGATTATAACCATAGATTTAATAATAACAAGGCATGTTCGGAATTAGCATGTAAAACTTAAACACTACTTGGGGTTATGCGCCCATTTCAGCGAAAAGTCCAATGTAAGCTGTTAGCTCTTTATTTATAAGGGCTTTGGAGGAGGGCTGGTTGGGAGAGATCTTAATTTTTACATTAAAGTAGCGAACTTTTTATGTGGGAAGCACAGCTAGTACCTTACAGCTCTAGCACGTCTCTGGACAAATGCTTGTTAGGTGGTTTGCTCTATTCAAGCTGGTAGATATTAGGAAAAGTAAGGCCCTATAGTTATCCGTCATTTTGCAATCTAATATCCAGAACCTCTCATTAACCTATTGATTTGCAATTGAACTGTAATTGGAAAGATTGCATTATAGGAGTATGAAAGACAGCTAAAATCCGTATAGAAAGCGTTAACTGGCGCAGAAAATATGAAAGCACAATGATACAGT
Organism: Vibrio sp. V42_P2S4T144; assembly: GCF_009904715.1. Lineage (NCBI taxonomy): Bacteria > Pseudomonadati > Pseudomonadota > Gammaproteobacteria > Vibrionales > Vibrionaceae > Vibrio > Vibrio sp. V42_P2S4T144. Next base: position 10,254 of record NZ_WXWS01000025.1, read on the forward strand.
TTCTAGGTTCAGAGATTTAGCGTGTTCGGTCGGTTTCCTTAGCTGAGCTAATGCGACTAATTTCAGTTTGATACTTAAGTTTACTGATGTGAAAGGCGGCACAAAGCCTTCTAATAATATAAGGCATTCGCGATTAGTCCGGCATACTTACATCGCCGAAGTATGGTGTTGTGAGACGCATTTCAAACTAAAGGTAAACGGTAATTTTTTGGTTAAATACATGTTTGGGTTAGCTTTGCTAATCATTAATTAGCAAAACGAGCTTTGGCGAAAGTTGCTGAAAGAACGGCGAAAACTGAAAGGCGCTCAGTTAACAAACTGTTCAAGAGGGATTCGCAACGCGTGGCATTTGCACTATGCGTTGGTTTTTTAGTGTTTAAGGTGGTATGCGGCAGCATCGGTATTGCGTTGCTCACCCCTTAACAGGGCGTTATTTCCGCAACGGATCTCTCAGGCTGAATGTACGTGGTTGTAGCCTAAGAGTGAAAGTGACGGGGTAATAGGTTGGAAAAGCGGCGAAAAGGGCGAATATTGGTCATTTCCATGCTAGCCTTAAAGCGCTTTAAGCGCACCTTAATATGGCGCAGCAATTAAAGAGTGACGCTAAAGCGATTTAAGGTAGTGAGCTGCCAAATACTTCGGCTTCGATTTTTGCCTGCAT
>NZ_WXWS01000179.1:0-10875 GCF_009904715.1 Vibrio sp. V42_P2S4T144
TAATAGACATATGCCCCATCCGCTCCTATTCCCCAATGTGGAAACACACTTGGAAGCGATTGGGTTACTTAGATACAAATGCTAGGAACCTCCCTATATGCAATTCACCTTGGAACATGCGCAAGACGTGTTATCCGGAATGCCAGACCCCACTTTTATTCTGAGTGAAGATGGTATCTATATTGATGTTTTTGGAGGAACAGATAAAAAAGCCTATCACGATGGAAGCAATTTGATAGGTGAGACGCTGCACAGCGTACTCGAGAAAGATAAAGCTGACTGGTTTATCGAGCAGATCAATCGATCACTGAAACAAGACAGTATTGTGACGGTCGAGTACAAGATGTGCGCCGACAGCATTCAGGGAATAGATGCTAACAGTGGGCCAAGAGGCGACCTATACTACGAAGGCAAGATCTGCCCACTCGCTATAAAATACCGAGGTCGTCGCGTTGTCCTTATTCTTACACGCAACATCTCCAATCGCCACCGAGTTGAAACCCTTCTTCGCCATCAAAGCCAAATTGATGCTCTTACCAACATCTACAATCGACGTGTCTTTTTCGAAAAGCTCACAGAAGAGGTCATTAAAGCTCAAGAGCCGAACTATCACTCCGCGTTGTTATTGTTTGATTTGGACTTTTTTAAAGTCATCAATGATAAACGTGGTCATGATGCGGGGGATTATGTCTTAGAGACCTTAGCTGATTTGGTTTCTCACTTACTCGTCAAAGACGAAATTTTTGCAAGAGTCGGAGGGGAGGAGTTTGCGATTATTTTGCCAGAAACTTCTCTGTCGGCGGCGAAAGAGGTAGGAGAGGAAGTACGTTCCCACATTCAAAATTGTCAGTTCGAATTTGAAAAGATTGAAATTCCGGTCACGGTGAGTGTAGGCGTGGTGGAAATAGGCAGAAATGAAACCACCAAACGTTTGTATGCGCATGCAGATAAAGCGCTTTATGCTGCGAAAAGAAATGGCAGAAATTGCGTGGCGACTCTGGATAGGCAGATGGAGTAACCTTGTTGGTTACTCCAAATCAAACTGTTGGCGTTATAGCATGTCGACGGCTTTTTCTACGGCGGCGATGAGTCTATCCACATCTTCAGCCGTGTTATAAATACCAAAAGAAACGCGTACCGTGCCTTTAACGTTTAGCGCATCCATCAATGGGTGAGCGCAGTGGTGTCCTGCTCGTACCGCAATGCCTTGTTGATCGAGCAGCGTCGCCATGTCTTGGTGATGAACGCCGTCCATGACGAACGTCAGTACAGAGGCATTCGGTTGATAGCCTAGAATATGGATGTCATCCAAAGCGCTTAGTGCTTGGTAGGCCTTATCCTGAAGCACATGGAGATGAGTCTCTACTTCGTGATGGTCAAAACCTTGGTACCACTCAATGGCTTTCGCTAGAGCAATCGCGCCCGCAACGTTTGGTGTGCCCGCTTCAAATTTACCAGGAAGTGCAGAAAACGTCGTTTTTTCGAAAGAAACGCGTTCAACCATTTTACCGCCGCCGTGCCATGGTGGCATGGCTTCCAAAAGTTCAAGCTTGCCGTATAAAACCCCAATGCCTGCTGGTGCATAAAGTTTGTGACCTGAGAAAACGTAGAAATCGATATCTGATGCCGATAAATCAAGTTGCTCATATACGATGCCTTGCGCGCCATCAACTACAACAACCGCGCCAACGTTGTGCGCCAGTTCAGTGATTTTTTCGATAGGTTGGCGTGTGCCTGTTACGTTGGTTATTTGTGCGCAAGCAACAATTTTACAGCGGTCAGACAGAAGCGCCTCAAATGCACTGATGTCGAACTGGCAATCTGATGTCATCGGAACTTTAATGACTTTAGCACCCGTTTGCTCTGCCACGATTTGCCAGGGCACGATGTTGGCGTGGTGCTCCATCTCGCTAATTAAGATCTCATCACCTGGTTGTAACGTGCTACGGGCGTAGGTTTGAGCAATTAAGTTCAGTGCTTCGGTTGCGCCCCGTGTCCAAATGATCTCTTTAGAGCTGTTTGCACCAATAAAGCTTGCCACTCGTTCTCGTGCCGCTTCAAATTGGCTGGTGGCATTAGCCGTTAAACTGTGGCTGCCACGGTGAACATTGGCATTTTGCGCACTGTAGTAATGACTGATGACATCAATCACACATTGCGGTTTTTGCGTTGTCGCTGCGCTATCTAGATACACTAAGGGCGTATCGTTGACGGATTGGTTTAGAGCAGGAAATTGCTCGCGTACAGCATTTACGTCAAACATTATTCTTCACCAAGCTTGTGGTAGTGCAGAGTAGGCAGAGGGATCATTGGTTCAGCAACTGACCATGCGTGTTTTTTACCTGAGAGTTGAATGATTACTTCCATCGCGAACTCTAAAGCTGTACCCGGACCTTGACTAGTGATCAGGTTGTGGTTGATATCAAAGGTCACGCGTTTGCTGCGCCACTTCTCTTCCGGGATATGTGACTGAAAGCTCGGGTGACAGGTCATCAGTGATTGTGGGAAAAGATCATGGTGTTGCAATACCAACGCCGGTGCTGCGCAGATAGCAGCGACCAATTTTCCCTCGTAGATGTGCTGCTTAAGGATTTCTATCATCACCGTGCTATCACGAAAAATTTCTGCACCACCAACACCACCAGAAAGCGCTATGGCGTCAAACTCATCATCAGCAATATCGACCAGTTTACAATCGGCTGTTAGTGTGACTCCGCGAGAAGCTTTCATCGTCAATGAGCCATCAAAAGCAGCACTCGCTACCGTAACGTCATAACCCGCGCGAACCATCATGTCGATAACGGTGACGGCTTCCATTTCTTCGGTGCCCGGAGCGATTGGCACTAAGATTTTCTTACTCATTGTTCTGTCCAGCTTTGTTCTATTTGTTTGATGCGTTGGTAAAGTTTTAAATTCTCAGGCGTATTGATGCGATGTTTCTCGGCAGCCTTTAACAAGTATCCGGTTATAAAATCAATTTCCGTTCGACGCTGATGGAATACGTCTTGTCTCATTGAAGAATAGTTCTCAGCTGTGGCGTTCACCACTTGCATTACCGTATCGAAAAGAGAGCGAAACTCGATAGCAATACCTTCTTTACTCATTACTTCAACCAGTTCTTGAGTGATGCTTTCGAGTTGTATCTTAAACTCGGGCTTCGCAAGTTCACCATTCTTACACTGGAGAATCGCAGTCAGTGGGTTAATCGCGCAGTTGATCGCTAACTTAGTCCATAACGCAGATTGGATGTGTGGATTCCAAATGGCCTCTGGAAGGGCATTATGCATAACATCTTTCAGAAAAGTGCACTGCATTCCTTTGTCATTATAACCACCCGCTTGCGTTGTTCCGTGACCGGTATGCAATACGTGTTGGTTATCTGGTTTGTATGCGCCGTGCGTTGTTGTTGCGAGCACTATCGGATTGTTTGGCACAACCTTCTCCAAGGCAGAGGCAGTACCCATACCATTGTGCATCAGCATGATAATCGTGTCTGTATTGATATGAGGGAGCAAAGGCTGAATGGCGTCTTCCACTTGCCAAGCTTTTACCGTGATCAAAATGAGGTCCGCTTGATTTACGGAGGAAATATCTTGATTACTGAATACGATTGCGGGTGTGTCATCCAACTGAAGTGGTTGTTGTCTCTCTGAACTTCTTCCCCACAATGAAACATTGTGCCCGGCAAGCTTAAATTTTGTTGCCCAGAGTGAGCCCACCGCACCTGGACCGAGGATAAGGATATTCACCAAACGCTCTCATTAAAAAGGTTTGCTGCAAGGATAATGAGGGAAAAAAGGAAAGCAAATAAAAATGGCGCCGAAAGGCGCCATTTTTGAGCAAACTTAGTGGTTCAATTAGAACTTGTAAGTTACAGCTAGGTAGTGGCTTACACCAGTCGATTCTAGCTCAACACCTGGAGCAACTTGTAGACCGTCTTTTACGCCATATACTTCTTTGTATGCTTTCAGGCCGTAACCAACCGCGAAGCGATCTGAGTGCCAGTAAATGCCGTTGAACATTGCACCACCGTTTGACGCGGTAGTACCAAATTTGTTACCAGCATCATCATCCATACCGAATTGGTAATCAATGTAACCTTGGTAAGAAATGAATGAACCATTGTCGAAGAAGTAGAATGGTTTGAACCAGTTAGTCGAGATTTGGAAACCGTTCCAACCTTTGTTGTTGCCATCGTAAGTGCTGTACAGGTTTAGGCCGATTTTACCTAACCAAGGAACCATTACATCAGAACCTAAACCGATTTTCTGGTTGTTTACACCACCGTTGTTACCGCCCCATTCCATTAGAGATGCAATGTATAGCTCTTGAACTGGACCGAAAGATAGGTCTTTACCAGTTACGGCATCTAGAGACATACGTGGTGCAAATTTCATGAACATCTTGTCAGGAGCGCCGTTCTCAATTGACTTATCTTGGTTATCTTTAGTCGCTAGGTTAAATACGTCTACGTAACCGTATAGGTCGAAAATACCAGAGCGACCGCCAAATTCCATTTCTAGGTAATCGTGAGCGTTGTCGTCAGCGCCTTTAACTCGTGGCATTTCATCAATTGAGTACATGTAGTTGAACTGCATCCACTTGTAATCGTTTTTGTGGATATCGCCGTCAGAGTAATCTGCCGCCATAACTGGAGCTGAAGTAGCCGCTAGAAGGCTAAGAGCTAAAAGTGATTTACGCATAAGGGGACTCTCTATGTTTGTAATGATTCAGAACACGCAATCTATGCTGCGCTTTCCAATTGGCGGGAATAATAGCGATAAAAATCCCAAATGAAAGTGATAAAGGGTGCAAAACTGAACGTTTTTGGTGAGTTGTGTCACGAAATTATCTTTATTTACGGAACTTTTTGTTTGTTGCATTTGATTGCAATAAATGTGTGATTTGGATCGTTTGCGTAAGCGATTTTATGACTTTTTAAGCCAGTCGATTAACCAACATAAATCGTTAGTGATCGGAGTGATAAGGGATTCGTATGTATCCGTGAATCAAAGAGGACGTTTGAATGAAAGAAGTCATGTTATTCCCACTCACTTCAGTTGTACTCCCTGAGGGTAAAATGAATCTGCGCATTTTTGAGCCACGATATAAGCGAATGGTAAAGGAATGCAGCCTACAAAATGTGGGCTTTGGAGTTTGCCTGGTAGGAAGTGAAGGTGACCCTAAAGACGTGGGTAACGTTTCATCTATCGGAACTTTGGTCAGGATCGTTGATTTTGAAACACTCAGTGATGGCCTTCTTGGTATTACAGTTGCTGGTGAGCAACGCTTTATTGTCAAACGCGTCCGTGCAGATGCGGATGGCTTACGTCATGCAGAGGTTGAATGGTTAGACAATTGGCAACATCTAGACAACTCACCAGATTTCTTCTTTTTAAGCCAGCAGTTATCCCATGTTTATGAAGAGTTTCCTCAACTTGGAAGCCTCTACCAGCATCGTTTTTACGATGACTCTGCTTGGGTTACTCAGCGTTGGCTTGAGTTACTACCCCTAGACTGCAATCTGTTCGAACAGCTAGTCGGCGCAGAGGACTGTATTCCTGCGTTGCAATTTCTGACAGAAGCCATAGAAGCCCCGACTAACAAAGAGGCAAGGATATGAAAGGATTTAATAAAGCTGCGCTAACTATTGTTGCGACATTAGGACTGGCGGCGTGTGGCTCCGACAGTGACACTATCGAGTATTCCAATTTACAAGCAGTGCACGCTTCTTCTGATGCGCCGCTTGCAAATGTGTGGATCAACGATAAACCATCTTTAACGAATGTTGATTATGGTGTGGGATCTGGCTACGTTAAATTGCGAGAGGGGATGAATTCGATTCAGGTCGATGTACAGCTCCCAGGTAATGAAACCGCGACCGTAGTACCTAAAACAGAACTAGATCTTGATTCCGACCTCAATTATAACGTGTTCGTTGTTGGCGATGCCGATGGTTCGCCAAACCCAGTTGAGCCTTTAGTTGTGACTCGCAGCGCCGATTCAATGGCTGATGCCAATAGTCTAGATGTTCAAGTTGTTCATGCAGCTTCAGGCGTTCCTGCTGTTGATCTTTATGTCACTGAGCCAGGTGTTGCTCTTGCTAGCGCGACTCCAATAACTAACCTTGCTTACAAAGCTTCTACCGACGTATTGAACATCCCAGCTGGTGAGTATCAAGTTCGACTTGCCGTAGGAGACAGCGTTGCTTTTGACTCGGGCAAAGTATCTCTTGCGGCTAACTCCAACTTGACGATTGCCGCTATCGGCACAGGAGATTCGAATAGCACGTCACCTGTCAAACTCTTGGTGTTGGACGGTTCGGGCTCTTCTATAATTGAAGATATGGGCAGCCAAGCTGAAGTAAGAGTCGGACACCTTGTCGATGGAGCGCCAGTCGTCGATGTTAACGTTAACGGGGCGGCCTTCGCTCCTCTTGCCGACTTAGCGTTCAAAGAGATTCGTGGTTATTTGGATCTTGCTGCTAGCGCTTACGATATTGACGTTTACGTGGATGGCACAACAACCAATCCGATCATAGATGTTGGCGGGTTAATGGTTGCAGGTGGAATGGATTACAGTGTTTATGCAGTCGGTGTTGTTAGCCCAGCGATTGATATCGAAGCTCTGGTTGTTGAAGATATGAGACGCGCTGTGGCGACTAGCGCGACATTGAATGTGACACACGCGGCGGCTAATCCTATAGCGGAAATGGTGGATATTTACCTCACTACGAGTGCAGGAATAGATGGAAGTGATCCAACTATTGCTAATTTTGCGTATAAAAATAGCGTACAAGGATTATATGTCGCTGAAGGTACATATTATGTAACGGTAACAGTGGCTGGTAACCCAAGTATTGTTGCGGTTGACTCAGCACCAGTCAATGTAATGAACGGTGTTGTGTACCAAGTCGTTGCCATTGATGATGGGAACAACGGTGGTTTCAACTTGTTGGTCGATGACGTGACCGATTAGGACGAATGGGAGGAGGAGACTCCTCCCACAAATTAAGGCCGATTATGATGAGTGATAGCCCGAAAAAACTGGGGCGCAGTGATTGGAACGATTACATGGATAAAGTGAAGGATCGAGACAAAGATGCGTTCGCTTTTGTATTCCGTTTTTACGCACCCAAGCTGAAGCAATTCGCTTACAAACATGTTGGTAATGAGCAAGTTGCTATGGAGATGGTGCAAGAGACCATGGCGACAGTTTGGCAGAAAGCGCACCTCTATGATGGTGAAAAGAGCGCGTTATCGACTTGGATATATACCATAATCCGAAACCTTTGTTTTGATCTGCTGAGAAAACAGAAAGGTAAGGAATTACACATTCATTCTGATGACATTTGGCCGTCAGAGTATTATCCACCTGATCTTGTTGATCACTATTCACCAGAACAAGATATGTTGAAAGAACAGGTGGTTAAGTTTTTAGATATATTACCGAAAAACCAGAGAGATGTTTTACAAGCGGTATATCTTGAAGAGTTACCTCATCAACAGGTCGCGGAATTATTTGATATACCCCTCGGTACCGTAAAATCCAGGCTGAGGCTTGCAGTAGAAAAGCTAAGGCATTCAATGCATACGGAGCAACTATGAACAAACACCCAGATAACAGCTTGTTAGAAGCATACGCTTCGGGAAGCATTGATGCAGTTTCTGGTCTTGTGGTCGCAACCCATTTAGAAACATGCACCAAGTGCCGAGCTTATGTGAACCAAGTCGAAGCAAGTCAAGCGAACATCGTAAGTGACATACCTTCTGAGTATGTTTCTGAATTTGACGACATGTTTAATGACATCATCAATGCGGAGCCAGCGACTGATAATATCGTGATCCGCGACTCTGCTGCTGTTAATGTGGCAGGAAAAAGTTTCGCTCTTCCTAAAACTCTAGCGCGTTTCTCTGACCTCGTAGGGTCATGGAGAAGTTACGGAGGCAAGGTTTTCAGTGCTCAGATTGACCTAGGGGAAGACGCTCGTGTCAGCTTAATGTACATCGGGGAAGATGTGCAAATTCCTCAACATACGCACAAAGGCCTGGAGTCTACATTGATCCTACATGGTGGATTTAGTGACGAGGATGGCCAATATGAAGAAGGCGATTTGATGATTAGAGACGCATCAGTGAAGCACAGCCCTTACACTAAGGCCGGAGAAGACTGCTTGTGTTTAACCGTATTGACTGAGCCGATGATCTTTACTCAAGGCGTGGCACGTATATTTAATATGTTTGGTAAAGGGTTATACCCATAGACCTCTTATCTTATATCTCGCAAAACAAAAACCACCGAATTCGGTGGTTTTTTATATGTTTCGTTAATGTTTGTGACGTGCTTTTTCCAATAGAGCATCAAAGTAATGTCGTAGCGAGTACAACATAATCAAGCTTGGCACGACCATGACAGCGGTAAGCACGAAGAATGTGCTCCAATCATTAAGATAATCCACTAGCTCGCCACTGAAAGAAGCAAGAGTCGTCCGTCCGAAGTTTCCTAGAGAGGCAAGCAACGCATACTGAGTTGCCGAAAATGCTTGCCCGGTTAGAATCGTCAAAAATGAAACAAAAGCGACGGTTGAGAAAGCAGTCGTAAAGTTATCGACAATAATCGTGGCTAAGTACAAGTGCTCGTTTGGGCCTACCGAAGCAATCCATGCAAACATCAAGTTACTGGCAGACATAGCAATACCGCCGATCATTAATCCACGTACAATACCAAACCTAACGTTGAACATGCTTCCGACAAAAGTAAAGAAGATGGTGGCTCCCCAACCAATCAGTTTGGAGTAATAGCCAATTTGTTCATTGCTAAAACCAATATCTTTATAGAACGCGATCGACATCCTGCCCAAAAACGCTTCGCCAATTTTAAATAGGAAAACGAACAGCAACAGAGTAATCGCGACACGGACGCCATTGCGATTAAAGAAATCAAGGAAAGGTTCTACAACAGTCACGGTAAACCAAGCTACGACTTTTGAACCAACCACTTCTTTGTGTCGTTGTTCAGCGGCAGACTGAAGTTGTTCGCGTTGAGTCTTCGGTTCACCGACTAAAATCGTAAAGACCATTAGAATGCCGACTATCACCGCCATCCCGTAATACACACCATTCCAACCGACACTGTCAGCATTAACAAACGCTAAATAACCCGGTAGTGAATAACCTGTCCACCAGCCAATGACCGCCATTGCAGAAGCTTGAGGCAGTTTAGACTCTTCTGACTTTGGGAAAGTATCAATACGAAAAGCATCAATTGCGATGTCTTGTGTCGCTGAAGCCGTTGCAATACACAAGGCGAGTAGTGACGCAAACACCAAGTTTTCCGCTGGATTAACGCCGGCAATAAATAGGGTAGCGACGAGTACGATACTTTGGCAAAAGAAAATCCAGCTACGTCTTTGCCCCAGCAGTCTAAAGAGGACTGGCAGCTTCACGCGGTCAACCAGAGGTGCCCACAGAAAGTTGATCGCATAGACCGCAAAAACGCTACCAAAATAGCCAATTGCGGAGAGGGTCAAGCCGGCATCTTTTAGCCAACCTGACATGTTTGAACCGATAAGAACCCACGGAAAGCCGCTAGAGCAGCCCAGCATGAAAACCCACATGAGTCGTTTATCGAGGTAACTTTTTACCGTTTCCAACCAAGTGATGGAAGGTAATGAAGACATAAATCAATCCAATAAAATGAAGCCGTTGAAAGAGAAAGCCCTTCGATTATTCAAAGGGCTTATCGTTTTGGCTATTTAAGTAGTGTAGCTTTGGTGATGACGATTTGCGTCTCTGGTACATCACGCATTCGGCCTACTGTCGTGGTCGGCTGCTGAGCCATTTTCTGGATAACGTCGAACCCCTCAGTAACCTCACCAAATACAGCATAACCTGGTGGTCGAGCGCCATAGTTGAGAAAGTCATTGTCGACTAAGTTGACGAAAAACTGACGAGTTGCAGAGTTTGGTGCATTAGTTCGTGCCATGGCGATGGTAGCACGGTCATTGTTTAGACCATTATTTCCTTCGTTTTTGATTGGCGCGTATGTTTTCACCATCTGCATATCTTGGTTAAAGCCGCCACCTTGTGCCATGAAGCCTGGGATAATACGATGAAAAATAGTACCTTCGTAGCTCCCATCTTCTACATATTTCAGAAAATTAGCGACAGTGATAGGTGCTTTCTCTTCGTTTAACTCAACCGTAAATGAGCCAAGTGTCGTTTCAAACGCTACTTTTGGTCCAGCCCAAACGCTGCAGCTGAGTAATGCTAAAGACAGAATCGCTTTGCGTAACATTAGAAACGCTCCTGCATGTATTGACGAAGCTCAGGGTCATTGGCAATCTCTTTAAGCGTTAATGTCACCACATCATTCAATGTTTCTTCAATATCGGCATCAGAAGCACTCAATGTGCCAGATCGCTTTGCTGTACCTGTATAAGTTTTGACTAGCTTGCCCTCAGGTGTCTCTGCTGTGATTTCCAGCACAACTTTAGCATCCATCTCATTTTCCATCACCGAATGCTTCACGTTGACCAACGCTTCTTGAACGCTCAATTCAATCGCGTTGTTGCTGTTTAGATCCGCATGGAAACCTTGAGATGAGAATTGCTTCTCTAATGCTTCTTCTAACGCAATACGTAAATTCTGTTTAGCATGAAGAGGAAGAATGTTCGAACGGCCGTTATCCACCAACGCCACGTACTGCGCTGCACGTACATCTTTGCTGGTCAAACTGTAAGTCTTGCCTTGAACAATTGGATTGGTGCTCAATGTGCTTTCTGGCATCAGGTTCAGCTGAGGTTGTTGAGGGGCTGAACACGCAGCAAGCAACGCAACCGAAGCCGCAAGTACCAATTTTCTCATTTTATTATTC
>NZ_WXWS01000471.1:0-10855 GCF_009904715.1 Vibrio sp. V42_P2S4T144
GGTAACAAGGCTTAATCCCTACCTTCCTCTCAAACATGCCGTTTGAGGGGAAGCAACCAAGTTATTAATGAATTAAAACAAGGATATAAAAATGAAAAAGACACTAATCACTCTTGCTCTAGCCCTAACAACAACGACTGCGTTTGCCCAAATGGACCATTCAAACATGGACCACGCGAACATGGATCATAGCAACATGAAACATGAAAATATGAACCACGGCAGCATGAAGATGGACCACAGTAAAATGGACCATTCAAACATGATGGATATGCCGGGCATGTCGGCAGTAGGTATGCCAGCAAAAGGGGCAAAGCCAGACAAGGTGGTACACGTTATCTTGGGTGATGACATGACCATCAAGTTCAAAAAAGACGTTAAAATTGAGCCAAACGATGTGGTGCAATTTGTTGTGATGAACACAGGTAAGATCAACCACGAGTTCACAATCGGTTCTGCCAAAGAGCAGTTAGAACATCGCGAAATGATGAAGACAATGAGCGGTGATCATATGCACGACTCGGGCAACTCTGTGACGGTCGAACCGGGCAAAGCGAAGCAGTTGTTGTGGCATTTCCACGGAGACAACAAGGTTGAGTTCGCGTGCAACATTCCGGGCCATGCAGAATCGGGCATGGTTAAAAAGATTGAACTGTAAGTAATTATCCAACTAGACAAAGGAGCTGATGATTCAGCTCCTTTTATTTCTGGATCAAACTATTCGTTAGCTCATGATAAGAAATTCTGAGCCAGTGTCTCACGCTAAGATATTTTTGTGACCGAATCACCGACGTAATATATAAGCCAAACTACAGGCCTTGATAGCAACACTCTTCTCCCCATATTGAGACCGTTTAAGCGTATTGCAAAGAATCCTACATAAAATAGACATAGATTTAACAGTGTTTAGAGTATTGGCTCGTTATAGTTTACGTGACATCGCTACCGTGCGAACTAAAACTAAAATTGAAGAACACGATCCATGAAAAAGTTATTTTTGTTGGCTGGGCTAATGGTTTGCTCAACCCTAAGTTACGCGTCCCAACTGAATGAGGACATTTCTCTCCTCGAGCAACAAACCTCAAGCAGAATTGGGGTGTCAGTTTGGGATACCCAAGCAGACGAGCGTTGGGATTACCGTGGCGATGAACGCTTCCCACTCATGAGCACATTCAAAACCCTAGCTTGTGCCAAAATGTTAAGTGATATGGACAGCGGTAAGCTAAGTAAAAATGCGACCGCAAAAGTCGATGAGCGCAGTATCGTTGTATGGTCTCCAGTGATGGATAAGCTCGCAGGCCAAAACACACGCATAGAGCACGCGTGTGAAGCCGCTATGTTAATGAGTGATAATACCGCAGCCAACTTAGTATTAAATGAAATTGGCGGCCCTAAGGCCGTAACAATGTTTCTGCGAACAATTGGAGATAAAGCAACGCGCCTAGACAGAATAGAACCTCGCTTGAACGAAGCCACACCAGGCGACAGCCGCGACACAACTACACCTAACGCCATACTAAACACTCTTCGAACTTTGGTCGAAGGCGAAACGTTGTCTTATGAGTCTCGTGTACAATTAAAAATCTGGATGCAGGACAACAAAGTTTCAGACTCGTTAATGCGTTCTGTATTACCAACAGGTTGGTCTATTGCAGACCGTTCTGGTGCGGGAGGTCATGGTTCGCGTGGCATTAACGCGATTATATGGAAGGAAAATCATCGACCTGTTTACATTAGTATTTATGTCACAGAAACCGAGCTCTCACTTCAAGCTAGGGACCAACTCGTTGCGCAGATAAGTCAGTTGATTTTACAAAAGTACAAAGACAATTAAGTCACCACTCACCTGACCCTATTTGTATCCTTTTCTAGCCCTTCTCTTCCAGAAGGGCTCATTCTGTACTTCCATCTTAAAAACACCACTTATTGAGTAATGACTTACTTATAAATAGGTATAAGATTTACTTATTTAGGGTGAGTTAACGCCCACATTAAGCAACCAAATTCACACAAATGGCGATAATTAAACCATACTCTTACCAAGAAGCACATTTTCTACAAAATAGCTTCACGTAATTTATTGTTGTTATTTGCAACATTGCCAAGGAGATGTCTATTGAGACTTGAAAGAACTTTTAACCCTGATGACTTATCGATGCAAAACATGGAAAGTCCGATATGTATGCCGATAGGGTTTGTTCACTTTTTAGCTCAATCGGAAACACTACAGCAAGTACTTGATACGGTGGCAGAATGGATAAATCGTATATTTAATTCTGACCGTGCGAGTATCACACTTTATGAAAACAATGATCATTTAAAGGTCTACTCTTTCTCTGGTAGTAAAGCGATTCCCGCTGAATTTTTAGTGCCCATTCATCAAGCGTTTGTTGGCCGAGTGTTCAAAAAGCAACAACTGATGATCTGCGACGATGTTACGCAATCTGATGAGATCGATTGTGTGATGCTCGCATCCAATGGTATGGGTACGGCCTTTAATGCACGGTAAAGTCTGCCTAGGAACGCTTAATGTTGCGCATCATCAAACGCACATTTACACAAACGAACAAGCGGCACAGCTTCAGTGCATCGCTAATTGGATTGCTTTAAACATTGCCCTTCATATACAGATTATGAAAATGGAACACCTCGCCACGACGGATGATCTAACAGGTATTCCAAACCGCAGAGAGTTCATGCGACAAATCGAAAGCCGCCTAAATGAATACCGAACCCAGGGCATTGACTTCCATGTTGCTATTTTAGATCTCGACAATTTTAAAAGCCTCAATGACCGATTTGGTCATGACGCAGGCGATAAATCACTGATCCATGCAGTCAATATTATTAAAAGTCATCTACTTGATTGTGACTTACTTGCCAGAGTTGGCGGTGAAGAGTTTGCCATCGTATTAAGAAGTCGCTCATCACAGCAAGCTCTAGACACATTAGAAACAATTCGTAATGCACTAGAAACGACGACCGTTCAACATTCAGGTTGTGATATGAGCTTCACCGCGAGTATTGGGGTAACTCAAGTCTGTCGTCTCGACGACTCATTTGAACCACTTGTTAAACGCGCAGACTTAGCACTTTACAAGGCAAAAGAAACCGGAAGAAATCGCGTTGAGTTTCATATTGGTGAAGAAAGGTAGAAAAAATAAAAAAAGGTAGCGACTCATTGCGCTACCTTTTATCGATTCTAACCCGCTTAAAATAACTAGTACGAACTTTAAGCCAGTTAAAAATAAGAATGAGCAAATTTAATTATGCTTTCTTAAGATCTTTAGCTGGGTAAGTTAGTGTTTTTTCGCCTGCTTTTACATGTGTGTAAAAACCGCCACTGCTTAAACCTGTAACAACCATTTCGCCAAGATCGATACCTTTAGTCGCTACTACTACGTCACCGATTGAAAACATATTGAATACCTTGTTTGTTTAGATTAAGACACTAAGTCGTTGCGCGGTATTTAATACGATATTAGGCAAAGCACCTAATCGAGTTTTTTATCGTAAAGATTAATTTATATTTGTCGTGAACTCTAAGTTTCCACATTGAAAATCACAGGATATTTTCCAAAAAAAGATGCGCGATTCTTGTGAAATACGGTAATATTTTCTAGCATCAAGTGCGGAGGTATTCTCCGCCCTCATTGGAGAAAAATGATGAAGAAAGGCCTAAAAATGCGTGCATTAGAGCGTTCTGATTTGCGCTTTATTCATGAACTGAATAACAACCGAAATATCATGGCCTACTGGTTCGAAGAACCTTACGAGTCTTATGACGAGCTCGAAGAACTTTATCGAAAACATATACATGATGACGCTGAAAGACGTTTTGTCGTCGAAGATGAAGACGGCATCGTAATTGGCTTAGTTGAGCTGATCGAGATTAACTACATTCACCGCAGCGCGGAATTTCAGATAATCATCGCCCCAGAGCATCAAGGCCGAGGTTATGCGACAGAGATGATTAATCGTGCGTTAGATTACTCATTCTCAATTCTTAATCTACGTAAAATCTACTTATTAGTCGCAGTGGATAACGAAGTCGCTATTCACTTATACAAAAAATGCGGCTTTATCGAAGAAGGTCACCTTGTAGAAGAATACTTTATTAACGGCGCTTACAGCGATGTTAAGCGCATGTATATATTAAAACACCAGTACCAGAAAAAGATCGAAGAAAACAACTCAATTCACTAGTTCATTCTATCAAAGTAAAAACGCAGCTATTTGGGCTGCGTTTTTATTTATTCAAATTGATATTGATATGATAACACGATGCGCTTGTCTGCTTCATCCAAATAGGTGTTGTTGTCCATGACAAACGTCATTACGTTAAAAGAGTGGCGTTTGCTCACGAGGTAACCAAGACCAATACCACCAAAGAAGCCTTTGTAGTTCTCTCCTTCACTGTTTACTGAGCCGTAAGTGCCTGCTGCGAAGCTGATTAACGTCAGCTTTTTGGTAAACGATTTCAGCGCAAATGCACCAACGTAACCGCTACTGCCTGAAGAGCTTATCATATTGAAGCCATTCTCTGCACTTGGCGTACCCGTAAAGTTAGGCTCGCTACAGAGACTACTTTCTGCACCGTCACAAACAGGAACATCACCAGTGTTGTACGTATAGCCTGCCATTGGGAAAATTTGGAAACCTGCTGGCTCAATCCCGAAATAACTTAGCGGCATAAAGGTACCAACGCTGTAGTTGGTTTGATCCGCGCCGTTTACGTATTCATTTTTACCGAAGTTGAAGTTCACGATACCGACCGGAAACAACCACGAGCCACCAATACGCCACTCGCTCGCATCATCATTGATACGCAGGTTAATTTTGCGCGCTTGGTCAAGCGCAAGTGAGCCCGAGAATGAGATGTTTTGATCATCAAAATCGTAGTTGTTTGCGTAAGACGCGCCAAATTTCGTGATGACTTTTGTTGGGTCATCCGCCAACTTGTTTTTATTGTCTTTTACTCGATGCTCGGCACCATGAGCCAGCGTACTAACCAACAAAGTTATACACACTAACGCTAGTTTATTTTTCATTTTTTAGTCCTTTGAGATGTTGAATACCCGCACTTAGCTGCGCAGATACTTTTTGAATCATCACTCACTGGATGTGACAGAAGCGCCCTAACTACCTTAGATGGTGTGACAGCATCCAGTGCAGGTAGTTAGGGTAGAATGGCCTGTAAGGAAGGCGTTTTAGCGATTAGGAATGATTAGTTTTTCCAGTTGTAGCTCATGCTCATGAAGTACAGCGCAGGCTCATCAAAACCAGCTTGTAAGCGTGGCGTTTCTGACGATTCCATCAAGATCGCTTCAAACGCGAAACCAATTGAGTTTTCTGAATCCAATTTGTAATCAATGCCTGTACCAATGCGGTACGCCTTGCCAGTAGGAACGGTAATGTCACCGTTTGATTGGCTTTCATACATGCTGGTATCGAATGCAAAACCTGCATTCCACATCATTTTTTCATTCAGTTTGTACTGATTACCCAATGCGATTTGGTAAGTGTCTTGTGTCTCTACGCCCAGCGTGGTTGTGTATTCGCTCCAGTCTTGCCAGTTCACGTTCAACATCACCGCTAGGTCATCATTCACTTCATGGTAAGCACTGAAGATCAGTTGTTGCGGAGCAATGGAGTTACTCTTGTCGAATTCAAATTCGGTTTCAGAAGAGTAAGACAGGCCAAGACGAGTGCCTGGTGTTGCTTCATAAAGCACACCTACTCGGCCGTTGAGCTGAGTATCTTGGTCTTCGTCATTGAAGTTCAAGGCTCCCTTCGTTTCTACTTCATACATACCGTACTGAATGCCAAGCGCCGCACCCACAGACCAGTGATCATTGATGCGGTAAGAAGCGGAAGGTTGAATGGTCAAGGCTTGCGTCGTTGCTGTAGGAATATCTAAATGATCACCCAAAAGACCTTCGTACTCGAGGCCAAGACCGTAGTTGCCATACAGACCAATACCCAGCGTCCATTTGTCGTTCACTTGTTGGCTGTAAAATGCCGACGCCATAGGAACAAAACCAATCACGTTGCCCGCATCGCCAGTCATCGTGTCTAGTTGCGCGTCACCGTAAAGGCCAATCAGGTTACCAGAGAAAGATTTACCAGAAACATTCGCCAGACCAGCCGGGGTTGCTGCCATTACTGAGGCATCTTGCGCACGAGCCGCCATACCAGCGGATGCCAAACCAATATCCGATGCTGTTGTTTCGTAAAGGTATAACCCACCCGCTTGCGCAGCAGCACAAGTCAGTAGAGAACTCGCTACGACGATTTTTGAAAGATTTTTCATGTTAAAACCTATTATTGTTAGGGGAACCCACGCTGCGACGGTGGTTGTATATCAATGAAAGGCATTGGCCAATCGCACACAGCGTGGGGGTGTTGTGGAGTCAGTCAGTTGAAATCAGCGTTATTGCTCGCTCACCTCAAGTTCAGTGGGTTTCTTTCGCTTAAACTTCTCGCGCAGAGATTGCATCATCACGAAGAACACTGGCGTCAGTAACGTGCCAACAAACGTAGAGAGAATCATGCCGCCGAATACCGCAAAGCCCAGTGAGTGACGAGATGCCGCACCGGCACCCGATGCAATCACCAACGGGAATACCCCCCAGATGAAGGCGAATGCGGTCATCTGTACTGCTCGGAAACGGATTCGAGCAGCTTCTTTGGCAGCATCAATGATGGATAAGCCCTTTTCTTCTCGCAGAACTTTGGCAAATTCCACGATAAGAATCGCCACTTTGGCGGACATACCGATCAAGATGACCACACCAATCTGCACATACAAATCGAACGGTTGTCCCACCAGCAGTAGCGTGCCCATTGCGCCGAGAATCGCGACTGGAACCGCCATCATTACCGCAGCAGGAATGGTCCAACTTTCGTACTGAGCCACCAAGAACAAGTAGGTGAACAGCAAAGACAATGCGAACGCGATTGGTGCCATGTTGCCTGCTTTCATCTCTTGGTAAGTCATGCCTGACCACTCGTACGAGTAACCACTTGGCAAAGATTCCGCAGCCAGTTTTTCAATGGCTTTTACAACATCACCCGAGCTGTAACCTGGCGCTGGCGCACCGTTCACGGTTGCAGAACTGAACATGTTGTAGTTCGACAAGGTATCTGGGCCGAAGATCGGCTTCACTTTCACTAGCGTTGCCAGTGACACCATTTTTCCAGAGCTAGAACGAACAAACAGATGGTCGATGTCGTCGATGTTGTCACGGTATTGCTCTTCTGCTTGCACTTTGACTTGGTACGAACGACCAAACAAGTTGAAGTCAGAAATGTAGGCGCCACCCAACTGTGCTTGCAGTGTGCTGAAGATTTCATTCAACGGTACGCCCATCGAAATCGCTTTATCGCGGTCAATATCGATGTAACGTTGCGGAATATTCGCACGGAAAATCGAGAACGCACGCGCCACTTCAGGCAGTTGATTGATTTGGCCAACAAAATCAGCGGTTGTTTTTGCCAACTCTTGTGGAGAACGGCCCAAGTTGTCTTGCAGCACAAGGTTGAAACCATCCACCGCACCCATACCTTTGATTGCCGGCGTCGCGAAAACGAACGAAGCGGCATCTGGCGTTGAGTTCAGCATTTGGTTAACTTTATTCATCAACGCACGTTGGTGTAGCTCAGGGTCTTTACGTTTGCTCCAGTTATCCAGTTTGATGATCAACATGCCCGAGTTTGGAATCGACGCCATGTTAATTACCGAGAAGCCCGCAACCGAAACCACGTTCTCCACACCTTCCATCTGTTTTAGTTCATCAACGTACTTCTTCATTAATGGTGCAGTACGCTGCAATGCTGCTGCGTCTGGCAAACGCATTTCGACCATGAACACGCCTTTATCTTCGTTCGGTACGAAAGAGGAAGGTACGGTCATGAACGCAAACGCCAGCACCGCAATAAGCGCGCCATACACACCGATACTCAGCACAATACGACGGCTCAAGAAGCCAACTAAACCTTGGTATTTGCGCGTTATTGCTTCAAAACCTCGGTTAAACGCACGCAAAGGCGCAATAGGTTGCGAGTGAGTAGATTTCAACATCAACGCACAAAGCGCTGGCGTTAACGTTAATGCGTTGATCGCAGAGATCAGCACCGACACACAGATGGTGACCGCGAACTGGTTGAACATTCGACCAGAAATACCCGGCAATAGCGCAACCGGTACGAATACCGCCAACAAAATAAGCGTCGTTGCCAATACTGGCCCCGTCACTTCTTTCATAGCTTGGATAGTGGCCGGAATCGGGTCTAAATGCTCTTCATGGATAACCCGTTCAACGTTCTCTACCACGATGATCGCATCGTCCACCACGATACCGATGGCGAGGATCAAGCCAAACAACGAGATCGTGTTAATGGTAATGCCCATCACGCCCATGATTGCGAACGTCGCAATGATGGAAACCGGAATCGCTAAGGTTGGAATGATGGTCGCTCGCCAGTTCTGCAAGAAAACGTACACAACGAAGGTGACAAGAAGTACCGCAATCACCAGCGTCTCATACACTTCATCAATCGACGTCTCTACGTATTCGGTAGAGTCATAAGCGATGTCGTAAACCAAATCATCTGGGAACGATTTCTCGTACTCTTTCATGGCCTCTTTCACGCGTTCCATCACGTCTAGCGCGTTCGCTGTCGGCAACTGGTACA
Source organism: Vibrio sp. V42_P2S4T144 (assembly GCF_009904715.1). Classification (NCBI taxonomy): domain Bacteria; kingdom Pseudomonadati; phylum Pseudomonadota; class Gammaproteobacteria; order Vibrionales; family Vibrionaceae; genus Vibrio; species Vibrio sp. V42_P2S4T144. Next base: position 8,698 of record NZ_WXWS01000471.1, read on the forward strand.
ATGCCAGAACGGCGGCTGGTTCGTTATTCATACGACCATCAGCTTCGTAACCTTGTGCGCCAACTTCCACACTAGCCACATCTTTCAAGCGAATCAAAGAACCTTTCTTGCTCGCGCGGATGATGATGTTCTCAAACTCTTTCGCAGAAGTAAGGCGGCCTTTGGTTTGCAAAACATATTGATATTGCTGATCACCCGGAGCTGGCATACCACCGATCTTACCCGCCGCCACTTGGATGTTTTGCGTTTTAATTGCGCCAATAACATCGCTAGCAGAAAGCTTCAAGGTAGCCAGTTTATTTGGGTTCAACCAAATACGCATTGAGTAGTCTTTCTTACCCAGCAGCGTAATGTCACTCATACCTTCGATACGTTTTAGACGCTCAACGATATTGAGATCCGCGTAGTTAGAAAGGTAGATACTGTCGTGAGACTGTTTCGGAGAACGCAGTGTGATAACGCCCAGCATGTCGGAAGATTTCTTCTTAACCGTCACACCGATTTGGTTTACTTCTTGTGGTAGAGACGACGTCGCCTGTGCCACCAAGTTGTTCACACGAACCTGCGCCATATCGCCATCTGCGCCCACTCGGAAGTAAATACGCAATGTGTATGAGCCATCGTTACCAATCACAGAAGACATGTAAATCATGTCTTCAACGCCGTTGACTTTGGCTTCTATCGGTTGTGCTACGGTCTTTTTAACCACGTCCGCGTTTGCCCCCGGATACATGGTGCTCACCGTAATTACCGTTGGAGAGATTTGAGGATACTCAGAAATTGGCAAGACTTTCAGGGCGATCATGCCCATCAATGTCATAGCCAGTGAGATCACCAAAGCAAACTTCGGCCGGTGAATGAAAAATTTACTTAACATCAGTACTCACTCAGCCTTGTTCACTCTGTAGCTCAACGTCTTTCACCGTTGCACCCGGACGCACTTTTTGTAGACCATTGACGATGACTTTTTCGTTAGCCGCCAAACCAGTCAGCACAGCACGTTTCACACCGTAGGTCTGACCGAGTTCAACGTTACGACGAGACACCACGTGATCATCACCAACCACCATGACGTAGTCACCCGCTTGGTCTTGTTGAACAGCCGCCGATGGGATAAGCAAACCATCAATGGTTTTGTTGCGCAGCTTGATGGTCAAGTTGCCATATTCACCCGGCATAAGCGCGTAAGTTGGGTTATCGAATTGTGCTTCTGCTCGAATTGAGCCTGTTTCTAAATCGATCTTGTTGCCAACGGCGTAGATCTTGCCATCAAGTGGATACAATGAGCCGTCTGAAAGCGTCAGTGTTAAATCAACATCCAGTTTGTCATCGTTACGATGAGCCACATCAATGGCACTTCTTACTCGGCGGTAGAGCTTCTCATCCACATCAAAGCCAAAGCGAATTGGGTCGATTTGAGTGATCGAAACAAGAGGAACGAGTTGAATTTTCGAAATACGGTCACCCACTCGGAAGTTGCTGAAACCCACGCGGCCAGAGAAAGGAGCACGCACAGAGCTAAACTCAAGATCGAGCCTTGCTGAAACCAGCGTCGCTTTCGCCTCTTCTACCGAAGCAATCGCTGCGGCGTGCGCGGCAATGGCGTCATCGTATTGCTGCTCACTGATGCTTTTATCTTTGATGAGTTTCTTCACACGTTCTGCATCACGCGTAGTTTGAACGAGTTGTGCTTTTGCTTTTTGCAACGACGCTTTTGCATACGCCAGTGCCGCTTTGTAAGGACGGTCGTCGATTTCAAACAGCAATTGGCCTTTTTCGACCATATCGCCATCTTTAAAATGAATCGCGGTTAATTCGCCACCGACTCGAGGCATAATATCAACGTCATTTACCGCTTCAGTTCGACCGATAAAAGTATGATAAGGAGTGATTTTTGTTTCGGTTAGGGTAACGGTTTCAACAGAGGGTGCTTGGGCAGTTTTCGTTGCGATATCGCCAGTTTTGCATCCTGATAGTAATGCAGAAGATATAGCAATAGATACCAACGCAAATTTATATTTGGCTTTCATGATAAACCTACTTTATGTAGAAAGTGCCCTAGCCTAAATATTTAAATATATGGATAAACGCACTTTCTATTCTGGAAATAAACGAGGGAGTTAGAATTGGTAGTTAAATTCGATACGGTGATCACCAT
>NZ_WXWS01000577.1:0-10854 GCF_009904715.1 Vibrio sp. V42_P2S4T144
AATTTATAGACTCTGTGTATAGTGTGTTCAGAGGCAATGTGAACTCATAGGATCAAAATCAAGTTCTAATTTTTAGAAGAAAAACCGATCTGCTTGTGTCAAAATGCTCCATCCCAACCAAAAAGTCTTAATGTAATGAACTACCAAGCTGCTATTTTTGATATGGATGGTTTGCTCCTTGATACTGAGCGCGTCTGTATGCATATTTTCCAAGAAGCATGTGAAGCCCAGAACCTACCCTTCTATAAAGATGTTTACCTTTCAATCATTGGTCGCAATGCAGCGGGCATTGAAGTGATTTTTCGTAAAGCTTATGGGGATGATCTTGACCGCTTACACCAAGAGTGGCGCGACCGTTACGACGCTGTGGTTAAGCACCAAGCTATACCGGTAAAAGAAGGGGTGATTGAGCTGCTTGAGTGGTTGAAAGGCCAAGGGTTGCCAATTGCAGTCGCCACTTCTACAGCAAAAGAAGTGGCACAGAAGAAGTTGGAGTTAGCGGGCCTAAGCAAGTATTTCGACAACTTAACGACAGGCTGTGAAGTGTCACACGGCAAACCTGATCCAGAGATCTACCTGCTTGCAGCAAGTCGTCTAAGCGTAGATCCAACCAAATGTCTCGCCTTTGAAGATTCAAATAATGGCGTACGTGCTGCGGTAGCAGCGAACATGATCACTTATCAAATTCCTGATCTGGTTGAGCCTTGTGACGAAATAAAGCAATTAGGCCATACTGTCGCACCTTCACTGCATGATGTGTTGCACACGTTAAAACAAACTCGCTAGGTTTACTTGTCATCTGTTCTCTAGAAGCTCAGCAATTTAGCTGAGCTTCTTTCTCGAAACCTCTCCAATACCTTAAAACCAAACGATTCTTCCACCCGTTTAGCGAGATTAATTTCACCTTAACTCTGGCTAATCACGACTTTTGATTTAACTCACGCAATCGCATGAAATAAGGTATTTGAGTGATCAAATAGCGGAACTGACCAGTACAAGCTTGCAACAAAACGTCAATATACCGATTGAAGCACGTTTTTGGAGTGAAAATTGGCTGATAATGAGAACTATTGGATAAGATCAATCCAAGTCAGCCTAAAATACAAAATGGAGAGTGTTATATGTCTTTACGTTTATTAGCAACAACCTTCGCATTAGTCGGAATGAGCTTTGGTGCCCAAGCCAGTGCCGAGTGTGAAGTGTCATTAGATGCTAACGATATGATGCAGTTTTCTACTAAAACATTGAGCGTACCAGCCACTTGTAAAGAGGTAAAACTGACGCTGAATCACACAGGTAAGATGCCAGCGCAATCGATGGGTCACAACGTGGTCATCTCTGACACAGCCAACCTGCAAGCAGTCGGTACTGATGGCATGGCAGCTAGAGCAGAAAATAACTACGTAAAACCAAATGATGATCGCGTCTACGCTCACACAAAAGTAATTGGTGGCGGTGAAAGCACCAGCATTACGTTCAGTACTGAGAAAATGAAAGCCGGCGGTGACTATTCATTCTTCTGTTCATTCCCGGGGCACTGGGCAATCATGCAGGGTAAATTTGAGCTAAAATAAAAGATTTAGCCAAGCCAAAAGAAGACTCATTACAGGGAAGCCAAGGCTTCCCTTTTTGATAGATAAAATAGCAATTGAGAAAGGTCTAACACGTCTGGAAACGTGACCAAGAAACATAGCAAGTAAGAAACCCTTGCTCCATTGAGATTAAGTTCTTTTACGAAAACTCATGGGTAAAAATCGGTTTTTTGTTTTGCCTTTCCGAGACACTACTAAATGATAAAAGTCATTCAATACCATGTAACTCTTTCCAGTTTCCTGGATGAACCACATAGCCGAACAGAGCATGCCCACCATAAACCAATTCAGTTCCTTCCGGTATCCACAGCATCTGACCTGGGTGCACAAAATGTGTTTCACCATTTGCGGTCAGCTCGAAACAGCCTTCAATCACGAAAATAACTTCATCATAAAGCACCGTCCAAGCCACTTGAGCGTCTTCCCATTTAGCAAAGCCTACGCCAATGTTTGGTGAAATTTCCGGGCTTAACGCTCGGGCTACGTACGCCATTCCCGGCGTATCACCACGAACATTAAAATCTAGGTTTTTACTATCAACGAGTTTGACTTGCTTCATAATTCACTCCGGCTTTGCCATTTTGCTAATTGGATACGCGTTTTTACTCCCATGCCTAAAAAAGGCTCTGGCGGATTCAAACAAGGCATTCCTGTCACTTGCTGTATGTCATCCAATGATTTAGATGTCGCACCAACGACATAGTCAGCTAACAGCGTTCCAGAAATGGTTCCCCACGCAGCGCCAACACCATTGTCACAAGCGCTGGCATAAACACCTTCATCTAATTGCCCAAAAAAGTTAGTAAAGTTACGAGAGATGGCATATACCCCACCCCATGTGTGAGTAAATGGTACGTCGGCCAGCTCGGGGTAACGCGCCAAAAAGACTTGACGATGATCGTCTCGGATTTGCTCTCTGACTTTATCGTTCATGCTTGAGCCATACTTCGGCACGTATTTGTAAGTATTGCGGATCAAAATACGTCGATCAGCGGTCATACGTAACGTCGTTCCCGCATGATCAGCTGGGGTTAGGCCCCAATTCAGCTCACCTCCGTATCGTTGCATTTCTGCGTCGGTCAATGGACGCGTCCAGCTTGCAAACGTCATCACTGGCAGTAATCTGTTTTTAAGATAACCAAACTCCCGAGTAAAAATGCTGGTGCCAAGTAACAGTTCAGGGGTTTTAACAGAACCACTATCTCCATGTAATACCCAGTAACCGTTTTCTTTACTGAGCTTGCGGATTGGCGAGTTCTCTAACACCTCGACGTTCTCTGGAAGGCTTTCCCCTAGCCCACGCACCAAAGCAGCAGGTTGCATTAAATAACCACCTGGCGTGTAAATTGCGCGGCTGTAGTAGTTTGTTCCCAAGACTTTCGCCAGCTCACTGCCATTAACATGGAAGTATGGTTCGCCAAGGTCTTTCATTAGGTGCTCAAAGTGATCGAGATATGCTTCACCGCGCGCCCCTACGGCTCCTTGATATTTGCCCTTTGCTGACCACTGACAAGAAATACTGTGCTTCGACACTAAAGTGTTTAGCTGAGCAATCGCAGAACGGTTGAGTGATAATAACTTTTGCTTGTGCTCAGGGTCGGGATGCTCAAGTGAAAACTTATGAGGCAAATCGATAACAAAGCCCGAATTTCTTCCTGAAGCCCCTTGGCCGATACGTTGCGCATCAATCAGTATAATTCGTGCATTAGGCATAAGTTCAGCTAAACGTCTTGCCATAGCTAGGCCTGCGAAACCGGCACCTAACACGGCATAGTCAGCACTTTGTTTACCTTTTAACGCCGATTTTTCTGGAATACTTGGCAACGCATGGTACCAACCACACGTCACGTCATCATTGGGTAAATGAATCATCTTTTTTCTCCGCTACGCTGCTGACAGTTTCAATGACAATTGATCTAGCCAAGGGCCGCGTAATGACTGTACTTTTCTTCCTAGCAACGCAAAACCGAGCATTGCTCCTTCTGGTGAATAAAACGCAGCGGTCAATTCATCTGCTTGGGTCTCGATGTACCATTGTCCCTGTTCTTCAGCGGCTACCGTGAAAATCGTGAGTGGAAGAATCGGCGTTTTTACAATCACTGGAGTTGGTGTTAACGAGATAGGGGCGACATCGCCTAGCAAGCTTTTCGCTACAGAAGGGATCATTTGATTAATCGGTGCAATATAGGGCTGCCAACCTTGCTCAGTTTCAACACAGTCACCTAGCGAGTAAATATTCTCATCACTCGTCTGGCCGAATTGATTCACTTTAATGCCGCGGCCCACTTCGAGCCCTGCTTGCTCAGCCAGAGAAACATTTGGCTTGAGTCCAACCGCGCTCAGCACTAGATCTGCTTCAATCTGCTTGCCACTGTTTAGATGTAAAACCGCACTAGATTCCGACCTTGGTTCGATTCTGGTGATACTGTCTTGTAGAGCCCATTGCACGCCTCGATCGGCAAGTGCGCTTTGTAATGATTCACCCAACTGTTGCGGGATCAAACGCTCCATTGGCCATTGACCCAACCCGATAACTGTTACTTCATAACCGCTTTCGATCAGATCATTTGCGAACTCACAGCCAATTAAGCCATCACCTAGGATCGCGATGCGCTTTTTGTCTTGCAGCTCCGCTCTGAAACGGCGGTAATCAACTAAGTCGTTCACACTCATAACCCAAGAGCGATCGCCCTCAATTGGGATTTCAATCGGTGATGCACCTGTTGCCAGTACCAAGCGGCTGTAGGCGTATTTACCGATGGAGGTATGTAACGTTGAATTGGCACGATCGATCTGTTCAACACGGGTATGCGGGTAAACTCGGATATTGAGACGGCTTTCCCACTCCAACGCGCTCTCACTTTGTAGCGCGTCGCCGTCTTTATTCATGACCAGTGCATTAGACAATGCTGGTTTGCTGTACAAAGCGCCATCATCAGCGGTAAAGACAGTGATCGGAACCGTCTCAGATTGCGCTCTAAGTGCCGCCGCCAACTGGTAACCACTGTGGCCACTACCGATGATAACGATAGGGTCATTTGAGAATACAGGTTGAGTAACTTCAGATGGAAGAGGCTGAGCCGTATTTGGCTGAACAGACGCTTCTACCGACACCGAAGACACAGCTGCAACCTCTTCTAGTGGCGCATCGTCGGTGATTTCGATCATTTCAAAATCGGCCTTACCCACTAAACAGTCAGGACATAACCAGTCATCCGGTACATCTTCCCATGCTGTTCCTGGTGCAATTCCATCGGATGGCCAACCTTGTGCTTCATCATAGATTAAGCCGCAAATAATACAGAGCCACTTTCTCATCACTTATACTCCAACTACCTTGTTCAGAATTTCCGTGTTTACAAACCGCTGTCAGATTTGTTGTGATTCCATCAACCTCGCCCTAGCTTGTGGTCTGAAATCCAAGCCGGTACGAGGTGATGAAAATACAGTTACACGGTAGCTATACGTTGCTGTCTTGCTGCAAACGAATGGCAATATTGCGTGTCTGGACGTAGCTATAAATCGCTTCTTGTCCTTTTTCTCGCCCAAACCCGGACAAGCCCACGCCACCAAATGGTGTTTCGATGCCACCAGCAAACCATTCATTGATGAACACTTGTCCACCACGCAGTTGCTGTGCCACACGCAATGTTTGGTTTAGGCTTTCACCAAAGACACCAGCGACCAGGCCAAAATCGGTGCCATTCGCGATTTCAACGGCCTCTTGCTCGGTTTCAAACGGTGTAATTACCAGTACAGGACCAAACACTTCTTCTTGAGCAATACGCATATCTGGTGAGGCTTCAATCACCGTCGGTGCCACAAAGTAACCCGACAAATCAGGGGCGTATCCACCCGTTAGGATGTTCGCGCCGTCGGCTTTTGCTTGTTCTATCATTTCAAGCACGCGCGCTTGTTGATCAGCCGATACCAACGGTGTTATATCCGGCTGGCTTTCACCTTGACCAATGGTTAGGTCTTGCGCCATTTTCACTACCGCCGCTTTTACTTCTTCATAACGCTCTTTTTGAATTAGCAAACGAGACATTGCCGAACAAACTTGACCAGCGTTAAAGAAAATACCGACTTGAACGCTTTGTAAAAGCGTTTCGAGACTCACATCTTTCAGTGCGATAGCGGCCGATTTACCACCCAGCTCCATCACAGATGGTGTGGCGCGTTGCGCTGAATCTTTCAGTATGCGTTGGCCGGTCGGCACAGAACCTGTAAAGACAATTTGATCAACGTCTTGATGCTGCACCAAGTGGCTGCCAACTACGGAGCCTTTGCCACATAGCAAGTTAATCGCGCCTTTTGGGAAACCCGCTTTTTCAATCGCTTTAATCAACAACGTCATAGCGAGTGGGGAAATCTCTGGCGATTTGATCACCACTGCGTTACCAGCAGCTAATGCAGGTGCTAATGAGCGTGCACAAATAGAAACTGGGAAATTCCACGGCACAATCTGCACTGACACACCAAACGGCACATATTGGGTGAAATCGACATAATCTTTACCCAACGGAATTGACGTGCCTTCCAGCTTGTCGGCCATGCCAGCGTAGTATTCGAAGTAACGTGCCGATTCTAAAAACTCATCTTTGGCATCTTGCAAAGATTTCCCATTTTCACGGCAGGCAACTAACCCACCTTCATCAACCATTTCACGAATAGCCGCGGCGGCTTTTAACATCCACTCGGTTCTGACGGCTGGACGAACGTCCGAAAGAACGCCTTGATTGACTACTCGACGTGCCGCTGCCATTGCGCGATCTGCATCGGTGATAGTGGCTTCTGCAACCGTCGCATACGCTTCGGCTGTGCCAGGGTTCATGACGGTCAGCGCTTGCTCTGAATCGCACCACTCACCATCAATATAATTAAGGTAATGCATCATATTACTGCTCCAGTGCCGCTTTCACTTGCTTTGCCAACCAGGTTTGAAAGAAATGCGTCGGAACATCCATTTCTGGTGAGAACACACCACCACCAAAGCCAGGTGAGTAACGACCTTCCTGCATGCCCTCGACCGCTCCAATATCTTCGCCGAATACGACTCGCCATGACTCAACGGTAGCAGTACGGCACGCAGCGAACTCATCTTTCGTTGCTTCATCACCCACATAGAAAACACGTAGGTGCTCAACACTTTTATTCGCAGTGATTGGTTCAATCATCATTGCAAAGGCATGATCGGCTTGAATACCAAGCAACACGTTTGGAAAGAGTGCAACATATTCTGCATGACGCAGTTTATCTTCTGGCCAGCTTGGAAATTTAGGTAAGTGTGTTCCTGCAGTATCAGAGAGGTTGTATGCGAGACTACCTTGGCCAGCAAAACGCTCTGCAAACATGATGTTGTAGTGATCCTCTAGGCGAGAATAACTGTTCAAACTCGGATGCACCCAAGGTAAGTGGTAAGCTTCACAGTAGTTTTCTACGGCAAGCTTCCAGTTACTTTTCACTTCTATCTCTAAGTTGCCACCCATGTTCACGCGGCGAAGAAGCCCTAATCCTTCTTCACCTAAGAATTGCTGCCAACGTTGCTCTAGCGGCGCGATATGCTCTTCAAAGCTTTCTGCTTTGCCCGATAAGTTGACGAATACCATGTCCATCCAAACGGCTGAACGAAGTGGCTTAAGGCCATGCTTTTCACACTTAAATCGGTCATCTTTGTGTTTTGCGATACCACCAATGTGTGGTGTGCCTTTTAGATTGCCGTCAAGATCGTACGTCCATGAATGGTAAGGACAGCGAATCATGCCTTGAACTTCGCCTGCCTCATGCACCAGCTTCATACCACGATGACTACATACGTTGTGGAAGACTTGGACTTCACCTTGACGATTTCTCATCATGAGTAGTGGAAGATCCATGAAATCAAGTGGCATCACATAGCCATTTTTAAGCAGGTCTGATGCAAAACCAATGCATACCCAAGTGTTACCAAACACCTGATCACGCTCAAAAGTAAAATACTCTTCGCTGGTGTAGGCCTGATTCGGCATTCCTGTTGCTTCACTGATTGGGTTCAGTACATTATCAACAAGTTCAACAGGAATAATGGTTTGGTTGACATTACTCATATTCTTATCTCCGAGAGTCGAGTTGCATCCAGTGCGTACAACATCGTGTTGTGTTAGTGGAGATGATTTTGATTAACAACCCGGCAACAAACAAACGACTTTTTCGCCGGGCTTGGATGAGTTTTTGTCATTCATGCATTGATCTCGAACAAAAAAATAACCTTTTAATTAACAATGATCTTCTTGTCATGATTAATACTCATTAACCGATGAGTATTAATCAGTTGAAACACAAAAGCCCTCTCTCTACTCTCTTTCAAAAATTAACAATAACGCAACAAACAATAACGCTAAAACAAACGCACTGTGAGGGATGCCTATGAGAGCAACATCTGGGATATTGAAAGGACTCAATCCGACTGTGACTATCGCATCAAAGATCGTCGTTATCGGTTTTGTACTTTTCTGCGCCATTCTCGCCAACCAAGCGGGCCAATACTTCGAAACGATTTCCGGCATTTTGCTGCAGAATATGAAGTGGTTTTACATCGGACTTGTTTCACTCGTTGTCGGTTTTCTTCTTTACCTTATGGTTAGTCGATATGGGCATATTCGTTTGAGTAAAGATGACGAAAAACCAGAGTTTAGTTATTTGTCTTGGGTATCCATGCTTTTTTCCGGAGGCATGGGGATAGGCTTGATTTTCTGGTCGGTCGCCGAACCGATGTGGCATTACGCTGACAACCCATTTACTCAAGGCCTGACCAATGAAGCCGCAACAACATCAATGAAACTGACATTCTTTCACTGGGGCCTACATCCTTGGTCTGTCTTTATCATTGTGGCACTCGCATTAGCTTACTTTTCCTACCGTAAAGATCTGCCTTTTACCCTACGCTCTATCTTGTACCCTTTGATTGGTGATCGTATTTATGGGCCTATCGGACACACGGTTGATATCCTAACAGTCGCGGTGACCGCTTTCGGTATATCTCAAACCTTGGGGATGGGAGTTATCCAAATAAACTCTGGTTTGAATCAAGCCTTTGGTCTAGATATTAGTTTGGGGATTCAACTCTTTATTATCGTTTCCCTTTGTACTTGTGCGGTTGCGTCGGTGCTATCTGGTGTAGGAAAAGGTATTCGCCGTTTATCAGAATGGAACATGCTGCTCTCACTCGCACTCGTGCTAGTCGTACTTTACATTGGCCCAACTCGCTATATCTTAAATACGCTACTCGAAAGTACGGGGCTTTATGCACAAAACATTGTCGGTATGAGCTTATGGAGCGATGCACAGAATGACTCTGGCTGGCAAAACTGGTGGACGGCTTATTACTGGCCTTGGTGGATGACTTGGGCACCTTTCGTTGGCATGTTTGTGGCTCGTATCTCTAAAGGACGCACAATACGTGAACTTATCGGCGGTGCTCTCATCGTACCCACGCTGATCACGTTTTTATGGATTTCAGTATTTGGTGGTGCAGCGTTGAAGGTAGAGCAAGACGCTCGTGTTGCTCATCAAGAGCAAGTCACTGCGGCACAAGAAGCCAAACAAACACCACCTGCGGATTTCTCTGGCGGCCCGATTTTTGAAGCGACTAAAGCCGATACGACACGCGCTTTGTTTACGCTATTCGACAATCTAGATACAGGTATGTTTGGTAAACTCCTTAGCGTGCTTGCGTGTCTATTGCTCGGTACTTATTTCATTACCTCCGCAGACTCGGGTACCTTGGTTCTATGTACCCTCGATGCCGCTGGGCACAGTGAGCCTCCTACGTCTATACGCGTATTGTGGGGAATCATGATCGCTGCCATTGCGGGAGTGCTTCTATATGCAGGAGGGTTAAAAGCAATGCAAACAGCCTCCATTATTGCCGGTTTCCCTATCGCGATTTTTATCGCGGTGATGAGCTTAACGCTGTTCCATAGTATTCGACGCGAACCTAAGCCATGGGCAATGCTTCCTGAGCATGTTCACCCAGAGCAAGAGAAACTTGATGGTCCTGTTGAACCGCTTGTTGAAAGCAAAACTGTGGCTTCCGAGCCTATCGCTTCAAGATCCTCGCTGAAAGATGATTCCACACTTAATCAGGGACCAGTACTAAGTTAGTGCGTCGTTTCATCAATCAATTAAAAAAGCGGGAACTGATATTCCCGCTTTTTTAACATGACCAAACTCTGTTATTTTCTCTGCTTATTGATTTAAGCTAAGCCTCGATCACCTACCTCATCTGGCAACTGATGCAAAAGCCATTCTCTAAAACGTTTGACGCTGGCTGGGATTAAACCTCTATTTTTAGGTTCAAGCATAGAAAAATTGGAAGGTGTTGAAAGCACGTGTTCGACTGGCCTAACCAAAGCGCCGCTTTGTAAATAGTCGTCCACTAATGACCCCCAGGCTAACGCGATTCCCTGACCATTAATTGCCGCTTGTAACAGCATTGGATAGTTATTGATGTTCATGCGATTACGAGGCGAAATATTTGGCAACCCCACACTTGCAAACCACTGCTCCCAATTCACCCAATCTCTTTGAGACTCTTCCAGATAGAGTAACGTTTTATTGAAGATTTCTTCTGGCTCACTAGGCTGGCCGATTTTCTCTAAATAAAGCGGGCTACACACAGGGAATACCTCTTCTGAAAATAGCGTTGTCACATCCATTTCCGCAGGTGGAGTGCGACAATAAAACAAGGCGAGATCGCAATCTAATCGGCGTAAGTCCAACACATTATCTGAGGCCAATATCCTTATATCGATGTCATCATGTTCATTTTGAAATTGAGCAACCTTAGGCAACAACCACAAGGCTGCCATTGCATTTGTCGTCGCAACCGTGATCTTTTGTTCGCCCTGCCATTTCTTCACTTCACCCGTGATTTGAGCAATATCGAGCAAAGATTGGCTGACAGCTTGATAATATTGAAGACCTGTAGGCGTTAAATTAATGCTTCGATTGGCTCGCGTGAACATAGCCTTGCCTAAGTATTCTTCTAATTGTCTAATTTGGCGACTGATAGCACCTTGGGTCACGTTTAGCTCGTCAGTGGCTAACGTAAAACTCAAGTGCCGCGCCGACGCTTCAAACGCAACGAGGCTATTTAAAGGCGGGAGGGGTTTGATTTTCATGTATCTTCCAGTAAGGCAGAATTGTAATTATTTTTATTCCCGGCAATCTTATGTTGCACGGGGATAATGCCATTCTGGACAACACCTCAAAAACGACAATT
>NZ_WXWS01000666.1:0-10791 GCF_009904715.1 Vibrio sp. V42_P2S4T144
GCGGTACACCCTCATGTCGTCATCCTAGATATATCCATGCCAGATGAAAGCGGCTTAAACTTTCTTAGCGAAATACCAACTGGCATTGCCTGCGTGATGCTTAGCGTGCATGACTCCCCTGCGATGGTGGAAAAATCACTAAAGCTAGGTGCAAAAGGCTATCTTAGTAAACGCTGTAGCCCAGACGAACTTATTCAAGCCGTGAGAACCAGTGCTTCTGGCGGCTGTTACCTCACATCAGATATTGCACTTAAACTTGCAACGCCTAGCGACAACACCACCTCTCTATGCCAACTGACAAAACGTGAAAACGAGGTATGTCAGCTACTTGCGACCGGGTTGGATGTAAAGTCTGTCGCGGCAGAGCTTGGCTTGAGCCACAAGACCGTGCATGTGCATCGTGCGAATGCCATCGACAAACTCGGCGTGAAAAACAACGTTGAGCTCGCCAAACTATTTTCTCAAGAGTCCTTTTAATGCGAGCTTACGCTGTTACCACCATTTGCGGACTATTTGTTATGGCTTGCGCCTGGTTTTGCTTGTGGGTGATTGCCTATTACTTTGTCAATGATCCCGAGTTGGCGATCTTATTGTTTCCTTTCGCTTTACGATTAGGTGTCACCCTACACACTCGCACCGCTTATTGGCCGACGATTTACCTTTCGGAGTGGGGACTTTCCATCGCACTTGCGATGTTACTGGGTCAACCGCAGTGGCTTACCGTGCTGATTGCGAGCATTGCCAGTATCCCGGTCACACTGATTGCGAAAAAATACTACTACGGTGACCAAAACCGCCACTTAGCCGTCATGGGCATTGTGATCATCATTACCGCCTTCATCAACGTAATGGCGGTCGGATTTCACGTGCCTTCTGTTTACATGGTATGGCTGGCTAGCATTTCTGGAGGCTTGCTCGTGGTGCCTATGTGCTACCTGTTGTGGAGCTATTTGTTCCAAAGTCGTTGGTCTCCGCTTAGCTCTCTCCTACTTAGTAATGCCGTCGTATTTCAGGTGCGTCATATCGTGCTTTATGCGCTGCTTTTGATCGGCAGTATTTTGGTGCAAACCAGTTTACCTGAAGAGCTAAAACGATTTGCGCCATTTTGTATGGCTATCCCAATTATCGTGTTGGCACTTCGTTACGGCTGGCAAGGAGCCCTGCTCGCCACCATGCTCAACAGCATTGCGCTGATTGCGGCTCGCAGCGGCGTATCAAATCTAGAAATCACCGATTTGTTATTATCTCTCTCGGCGCAAACCATTACTGGCATTATGCTCGGTTTAGGGGTTCAGAAACAAAAAGACCTCAATCACAAACTGCGCGGCGAACTTGCACGCAATCAGAATTTGTCTCGCCAGCTTATCAAAGCGGAAGAATCGGTAAGACGCGATATTGCGCGCGAGCTACATGACGAAATTGGACAGAACATCACGGCAATCCGCACACAAGCCAACATCATTAAGCGGGTAAATAACGCCGAAACAAGCGTGGGTTGCGCCGACATGATCGAAGGGCTTTCCCTCAACGTGTACGACACCACTAAGCGACTGTTAAGCAAGCTAAGACCAAAAATGCTGGATGATTTGGACTTGAAAGAATCCGTCGAGCAACTGACGCGAGAGATGGAATTTGCCAATCACGGAACGACTGTTCAACTGAACTGGCAAGGCGATTACACCAACTTGAGTGACACGCTCAAAGTCACCCTATTCCGTTTATGCCAAGAGTCATTGAATAACGCCGCCAAGTACGCAGGAGCGCAGTTGATCAATATTGAGCTGACAATTGGAGAAACGGCGGTGTCACTAATGATTCACGATGATGGTGTCGGCTTCAAAGTTCAGGACAGCATGAAAGGCATGGGCGTTCGCGGCATGCAAGAGCGTGTGCACGCGTTAGGTGGAAAAATGGTTATCTACTCCACCAGCGATCAAATGATCGGCACACAAATCAGCATTACTTTACCTAAGGTGTAACTCAAGATGTTTGGATTTTTACGTTCACCTAAATTTACTCAACCGAGTCTGAGCAACGAGCAAATCGACCAGCGTTACCGCCATTGGCGTTTGCACATTATGTTGGGGATGTACATCGGCTACGCAGGTTTCTACTTTACCCGTAAGACCTTTAACTACGCAGCACCAGCGATGATCACCGACCTTGGCTTAGATAAAGGCGACTTGGGTCTTATCGGTACACTTTTCTACATCACCTACGGCTGCTCGAAGTTTATTTCTGGCACGATTTCGGATCGCTCTAATCCTCGTTATTTCATGGGATTAGGATTGATTGCGACAGGTCTGGTCAATATCGCGTTCGGTTTTTCTAGCTCACTCGCGGCTTTCATTACTCTGTGGATCTTAAACGCGTGGTTCCAAGGCTGGGGCTGGCCTTCATGCTCCAAGCTGTTAACCACTTGGTATTCACGTTCCGAGCGTGGCTTCTTATGGGCGATTTGGAACACCGCACACAACGTTGGTGGCGCGCTGATCCCTATTTTGGTGGGCTATTTGACGTTGCACTACAGCTGGCGTGAAGGTTTTATTCTACCCGGCATCATCGGGGTATTGCTCGGTCTATTCGTTTGTTGGCGATTGCGCGACAAACCCACAACAATGGGTTTACCAAGTGTCGGTCAATGGCGCAACGACGCACTAGAACTTGCGCAAGAAAATTACGGACGTGGCCTCACCTACCGCGAAATTCTGAAATCGTACGTATTTAACAACAAATACATCTGGCTGCTCGCGTTCAGTTATGTGTTGGTTTACATCGTTCGTACCGCAATCAATGACTGGGGAAACCTGTACTTGACCGAGCAGCATCACTATAGCCTGATTAACGCCAACGCTGCTCTGTCTATGTTTGAAATCGGCGGTTTTGTTGGTTCATTGGTTGCGGGTTGGGGCTCAGACAAACTCTTTGGCGGTAACCGTGGGCCAATGAACTTGCTGTTCGCGATTGGGATTTTCTTATCTGTCTCTGCGCTTTGGCTGATGCCTCTGACCAACTTTGCATTCCAAGCGGCGGGATTGTTCTCCATCGGCTTCTTTGTCTTTGGGCCACAAATGCTTATCGGTATGGCGGCGGCTGAGTGCTCTCACAAAGATTCTGCCGGCGCGGCAACAGGATTCGTGGGCTTGTTCGCCTACATGGGCGCAGCATTGTCAGGTTATCCACTGGCGTTAATTCTTGAAGAATATCATTGGACGGGTTTCTTCATCACCATTTCAGTTTGTGCAGCCGTCATTGGCCTTTTGTTGCTGCCATTTTTGCAAGCGCAGCCATCACGAAAACCACTCGAACCAAAGCCTCGGTTGTAAATCGACTTATCGCCCTTCGGGCCAATTGGCGAGTGACCTAACCGCGCTCGCCCTCCTTATTTAACGTATCTCTGCTCAATTTTTCTTCCGATTCAGTTCGGAGGGTTAACTATGGGAAAAATTAATGAATTTGAACACTATTTCATCGCATAGCTTCTTTCAAATGAACAACAAAATCCAAAACTACGCTTGGGGAAGCACCTCTTCTATTCACGATTTGTTTGGCTTTTCTAACGAAACGAATGAGCCTCAAGCAGAAGTATGGATGGGTACTCACCCAAACGGCTGCTCTGAAGTTCAGGTTGAGCAAAACACGCTGCCTTTGTCTGAACTGATCAAACAAAACCAACCCGCTTACTTATCAGCAGAAACCGCAGCGAAATTTGGAGACCTGCCCTTTCTGTTTAAGATCTTAGCGGCCGAACATGCACTGTCGATTCAAGTTCACCCAAGCAAACAAGATGCCGAAATAGGCTTCGAAAAAGAACAAAGTGCTGGGATCCCACTAAACGCGAGCCATCGTAACTACAAGGATCCAAACCACAAACCTGAGTTGGTGTACGCGCTGACAAGTTACCAAGCCATGAACGGTTTTCGCTCGTATGCCGAGATTATTGAGGCATTTAGCCTTTGCGATATCGATGAGCTACGCACACCGCTAGATGCATTCAAACGCGAAATCAACTCACAAGGTTTACGCGATTTCTTTGTGCACATTCTGACCATGGAAGGAGAAACAAAAGAGCGTGCACTGAAACAGCTTCTTGCCCACGCTTCACGTCAATCAGAGCATGGCACTGACAGCGACGTTTTCCAGCTCATCTTGGATCTATCCACTCAATACCCTGGCGATGTCGGCTTGTTTGCGCCATTACTGTTGAATGTCATCACGCTGCAACCTGGCGAAGCGATGTTCCTGAGCGCAAGAACGCCACACGCTTACATTAAAGGTACGGGATTAGAGATCATGGCGAACTCAGATAACGTTTTGCGTGCAGGACTCACGCCGAAACATATGGATGTTGAAGAACTGGTTAAATGCACAGACTTTGTGCCTAAGCCGTTTCACAGCCTTGTCCTAAAACCCAATGCAAATGGTTGCCAGAGCCTTTATCCCGTTCCAGTGGCAGACTTTAGTTTCAGCATTCTTAACCAACCGAACAATGAAGTGGTTGAGGCAAACAGCGCAGAGATTTTGATGGCGATTGATGCCGACCTGACACTCATCAGTGATAACGGTGAGACGTTAACCGCCGCGAAAGGACAATCGGTATTTGTTCCTGCTTACGTTGGCCATTACCGTATTAAAAGTGCGGGACGTGTGGCTCGCGCCTTCAACTAGTTTTTGAACAACCGATTCAAACTAACGTCTGGCCCAAGGGACTGGGTTAGACAATTTATTCCTTTCATAGATTGAACCATTCCGCTCTTAAGGCACTCATGCTCACACCTTGTCGAATCAAAACACCTACAGGCCAGTTTCTCTAAAAGCCATAACCTCCCGGATCTACCATTTACTCAACATTCATTGTCAAAACCCATTTATGTCCGATAAATTCGTCGCTCCAATATCAAATCACTTGGATAATAAAGGCGCTTGCACAGTGGTATTTGTTGCAAAACGTATAATCAACGTTGTAATCAAAACCTCAATCACTACAATCTCTGGTTCGATTTTTCAGTTAACGTTTGTATGCCGAAGTTAAACCAAGATAACCCTGTTCAAAGCTCCGCCCTTTCCGATATCGAAACCAGCAGTAAGATTCAATCGGCATTAGAACCGAAGTTTCACAAGCCAGAGAAACGTCTCTGCTTAAGCCCTGGCCTATCGGATAAGCATTTGGCGCGCCGTTGGCAAGTATTGGAACACGTGACCAATAAAGATCATCTCCTTGATCCTTTCACGCAGTCACATCGCGATGCTTACTCCAACAACATCGAGCACTTCATTGGTACTGTTAATGTGCCGGTCGGCATTGCAGGCCCTTTGCGCGTCAACGGCTTGTATGCGAACGATGACTTTTTGGTTCCGCTCGCAACGACAGAAGCCGCGTTAGTCGCTTCCTACAACCGTGGCGCAAATCTTATCACCGCCGCTGGTGGCGCGAGCGCATTGTTACTAAGTGAAGGGGTGAGCCGAACACCAGTATTCGCCTTTAATCACCTTGCTGACGCCGGCCAGTTCGTCAGTTGGGTTGTGACCCAGTTTGACGTATTTCGTCAAATTGCGGAATCCACCACCTCACATGGCAAACTCAAAGACATCAATGTAAATATCGAAGGAAACCATGTTTATTTGGTCTTTGAATACGTGACTGGTGACGCTTCCGGACAAAACATGGTGACCATCGCAACAAACGAAGTGTTCCATCATATTTTGGCGACCAGCCCAATCAAACCAACTCAAGCATTCTTGGATGGCAACTTATCAGGCGACAAAAAACCAAACGCACACACACTGCGCTCGGTACGCGGTAAGAAAGTATCCGCCGAAGTGACCATTCCTGCTGAGTTGGTGGAAAAATATCTGCATACGACGCCGGAGTCTATGGTTCAATTTGGCAAAATGACCACGGTGGGTGGTTTACTCAGCGGGACAATTGGCGTCAACGCGCATTACGCAAATGCCCTTGCCGCGCTTTACATTGCTTGTGGTCAAGATGCCGCTTGCGTTGCAGAGTCTGCCATTGGAATCACTCGTATGGATGTGGACGCTCAAGGCAACTTGTACGCGTGCGTGACCTTGCCAAACATCATGGTGGGAACGGTTGGCGGTGGTACTGGCCTTCCAACGCAAAAAGCATGTTTGGATATTTTGGGTTTGCACGGCAACGGCAATGCGAAAGCGTTAGCCGAAGTCGCAGCTTCGCTTTGTCTGGCTGGCGAACTCTCGATTGTGGGCGCATTTTGTGCCGATCACTTTTCTCGTGCTCACCATAAGCTTGCCCGAAAATAACCTTTGTTGCTTTGTACAAGAGAACATCCGTGTGGTTTTCTCTTGTGCAAACCAATGGACTTTATTTATTGGCTCAATAATTTCTTGAAACTAACTTAAGCCTTAACAAACATACCAATCTCTTGTTAACCGTACTTTAGCTGTCCCCCTTCTATATCCATTGCGATATCTCTGCTTGTTACTCTTCATTGGCCATATTTAATATCAGTATCTTAGAAAAAATAGCATCAAAAACTTCTAGCACTATAGTACCAAATTCATCGTTTGAGTTTTTTGTTCACCACTTATAGCTACTATACTCGCCTATGCAGCTGCTTGATTTTCATAAATTTACTAAACAGCTCAAAAGAGCTTAATAACTCCCGTTAAATGGACTTAAATCGTTACTTCGGGTAAGCGAGTTAACTATGAGACGTCAGAAGCTAAATAAAATCTCTGCTTGGGTACTAGGATTGGCTATCTTATTGCTGAGCCATGTGTCTAATGTATCAGCACAAATACAGCAATCCCCATCCGATCAAACCGTTGCGCGTTTTCTCTATCAAACCTCTTTTGGACCAACACCTGCGTTAATTAATGAGGTTAGGGAAAACGGCTTAGAGGATTGGATACAGAAACAAATCAACCTGCCAGCAACCTACCATCAACCACTTTATCAAACGCCTTTTTCTAAAGGCCTACAGTCAAACCGAGAAAATGCTTGGTATCAAATTGTTGTTACTGCTGAAGATCAGCTTAGGCAGCGAACGGCTTATGCATTGAGTCAGATCGTAGTCGTTTCTCGTTATGGCGGCGTTCTTTCCAGCAAACCTACAGGGTTAGTGAATTACTACGATCTGTTGGTTGAGCATGCGTTTGGCAACTACCGAGACCTGTTGTATGACGTTTCCATCCATCCAGTCATGGGGAGCTATTTGTCTATGCTCGGTAGTGCAAAAGAAAATAGTGCGACAGGAACGCTTCCCGATGAGAACTTTGCTCGAGAGTTAATGCAGTTATTCACTATCGGTTTGTATGAACTCAATTTAGATGGCAGTAAAAAGCTAAACCACGCAACAGGCAAACCTATCCCCACGTACAATCAAACTGATATTCAAGAGCTCGCGCGAGCATTAACTGGATGGAAAAATTCCGACATCGCATTCGTGAAACCGATGCGAGTTATCAGTCAAAGACACGACACCGGCGAGAAGCGATTTCTAGGGAACGTGATCCCATCGGGTCTAACCGCACAAGAAGAGCTTTCAAAAGTGATTGATATGTTGATGTCTCACCCAAATGTTGCTCCATTTGTTTCAAAGTTACTTATCCAACGTTTGGTCAGTTCAAATCCAAGCCCAGAGTACGTCGCGCGTGTTGCTACGATATTTAACAACAATGGGGAAGGAGAAAAAGGCGATCTAACCGCCGTTGTTCGAGCCATATTGCTCGACCCTGAAGCATTAGGGATGACGGATACCCCGCCTATAAAAGTGAAAGAACCGATACTGGTCCTGACTAATTTTCATCGAGCATCAGGTTTTACGGTTAAAGGATCACGTTACGAAGACGCAACAACGATGATGAACATCGCTAATCAAGGGCCGCTTCGTTCTCCTTCCGTGTTTAATTTTTACTCTCCAGACTATCAGCCGTCTAACGAGTTTACGGAGTCTGGTATTAACTCTCCAGAGTATGAACTTCTCAATTGGTCTGTTTATACCGATTTGGTCAACTATATGTTAACCAGCACTCGTAGAGGAGGTGGTGATTCCTACCACTTCGATCTTAACGAGTTTTATCTTCTTCTGGACGATCACCGTGCCTTAGTCGAATTGGTTAACGAGCGTTTCTTTGCTGGAACGGCTTCTGCTGAATTGAAAGAGCTCATGCTCACCGCCCTGAATGATTATCGTGGGGACTATGTGCCAACAACAAAACTCGCTCTAGTGATATTTACCGCCATTTCTGGCGACGAATTCTATATTCAGGATTAGGAGTGAATTATGGATATTTCACGACGACATTTTATACAAAGCACGCTATCTATGGGCGCATTAGCCTCTCTTAGTCTGCCAGGTTACTCTCTCGCAGCGCCATCCAATGACTTTCGAGCATTAATATGTGTGTATTTAGCAGGCGGAAACGATGCATTCAACACCATACTGCCATTATCGGAGGCGCACTATCGTCAATATTCCAAAGTCAGAGGGCCACTCTCTGTCGCCAAAGAAGACATACTCCCTATCAATTTGAGTGCTGTCGATAGCTCAAATCACCCAGTGAAGCTCGGCTTACACCCCAAGTTAAATGCGTTAACTTCCGTTTTCGAACAAGGCGATGCCAGCATCGTGCTCAATAGTGGCATTCTCAACCATCCCGTCACCAAACAAGCTATTGAGCAAGGTGAAGCATCACTTCCCGAGCAACTGTTTTCTCATAATTCTCAAACAGACGCTTGGTTACTTGGTGGAATGAGCGAGTCTAAAAATCTTGGTTGGGCTGGCAGAATGTTGGATGTATTAAACTCTGAATCAGAAATAACACCGCTATACAGTGTGCATGGCAACTCGCTTTGGTTACGGGCAATGGAACACCGCCAAACCGTCCTAAAAAAAGATCGCGCAGTTCAGCTTACCGCGATTGATAACCCGCTATACAAGGGGATCTATGATCGCCTTCTCTCTCATCAAACTGACAATCCATTTAATGGTCATTTTAATTTGATGGTTGATGAGTCGATGGTAATGAGTAGTGTACTGAGCGAGCAACTCAACCACATTGCTGACGAGCCGCTGTTTACGTCATCGACGCTCGGCAAGCAGATGCAAACCGTGTACAAATTGATAGCAAGCCAAGATGTCCTGAAGCAGCAACGACAAGTCTTTTTCGTTAAACACTCTGGGTATGACCTGCACGATTCGCAATTGGCACGTCATCCAGTGTTACTTGAGGATCTCGCGACAAACCTTTTAGCAATGTATCGTGCGGTCGAACGGTTAGGGCTAAACAAGCAAGTCACCTCTTTCACTATGTCTGACTTCGGTCGACGGATGATGAGCAACGGAAATGGTACCGATCATGGCTGGGGTGGCCATCAACTATTAATTGGAGGCGCGGTAAATGGGAAACAACCTATCGGTACATGGCCGGAACTAATACTGGGCGGAAACGATGATTACTCTCAAGGCCGACTCATACCCAAAATTGCCGCTGATCAAGTTGGTTCAACACTAGCACAGTGGATGGGCGTGAGTGATAACGCTGCACTGGAATACGTGTTCCCGAACATCCGTAATTTTACTCATTCAAACCTGGGTTTTATGTCGTAAGATATTTTACAGGTAGCTGTAGAACACATCATCAAATAAGGGAGCCTCGCGCTCCCTTACTCATCTTATGTTTGCAGAGCGTCCGTTACACCTCGTCTCGACGGCGTTCGTTGCACAGCTTAATTGCGCGCTCTAACAACTCAAGTGCCGATTGCTTACATTCAGGTAATGCAGCATCACTCTCAGAAATTGGCGTTACACGGTCACCCCATTTCAATACTGCCGCACCCCATGTCAAACCTGCACCAAATGCAGCAAGAAGCATATTATCACCTGGGTTAACTCGACCTTGCTCTACCGCTTCACACAATGCAATTGGCACCGTCGCAGCTGAAGTATTGCCATAGTTTTGAATGTTAACAAACGCTTTGTCGTGTGGAATTCCAGACAGGTCACACAAGGTTTGAATAATACGAATATTCGCTTGATGCGGAATCACAACATCGATTTGTTCCGTCGTTAACTGTGATGCTTTCAGTACGGTTTTCGCAGCTAGCCCCATGCCTTTTACTGCACGTTTGAAAATTTCTTGTCCTACAAAGTTGAAATCCCAGTAACCGTTGTCTTCCGCAAAGCGATCCATACAAGTACCAAACTTTGGTACGGACAGAATATCGCGGCCTTTTGCGTCACAACCGATTTGAGACTGTAGTAAACCCGTTTCTTTTTCCGTTCTTGATAACACAACGGCGCCCGCACCATCACCAAATAGAACAGCGGTATCTCGCATTGCCCAATCGATGTAGAAAGACAATCTTTCCGCACCAATAATGATCGCGTTACGATAGTTACCTGATTGAATCAAACGTGTGCCCGTTTCTAGGCCATAGACAAATCCCGTACATGCGGCATTTAAGTCAAAGGCAGCGGCTGCACGAATACCTAGGTTCTGCTGTACCTTAGACGCGATATTTGGAATCAATGAATCTGGTGAACAAGTCGCCACAATGATTAAATCCACGTCTGTTGCATCGACGCCTGCTCGAGCTAATGCATGTTTAGCAGCAACGGTCGCCATGTCTGACGTGTTTACATGACTAATACGGCGGTTTTCGATACCAGTGCGGGTACGAATCCACTCATCGGAAGTATCGAGGAAAGTGCTAAGATCAACGTTAGAGAGCACGGCTGGCGGAACACATTTCCCCCAACCTGTAATTTCAGCGTAGTAATTTGTCATCGCAGACCTATTTATTGT
>NZ_WXWS01000642.1:0-10619 GCF_009904715.1 Vibrio sp. V42_P2S4T144
CAACAACACTCCAATCCGAGTTCACTTTCTGGTATGTTTCGCATCCCTGTTTGAGGAAGTCAGCATGCATACCTGTCCTTTATGCCAAAATCAGCGCACTCACCATTATTTTGAAGATAAGCGTCGTGAATATCTTCAATGTGAGCAGTGCAGCTTGGTATTCGTAAATCCAGACCAACGTTTGGATGCGGAAAGCGAAAAAGCTCACTATGATCTGCATGAGAACAACCCCGATGATTTGGGTTACCGACGCTTTTTGTCGCGTATTGCTGACCCGATCACAGAGCGAATTTCTCCACAATCAAATGGTATCGACTTTGGTTGTGGTCCTGGCCCAACGCTCTCCTTGATGCTGGAAGAGGCGGGGCACAACATGGCGTTGTACGATCTCTACTACCACCCTGATACGTCGGTTTTAGAAAAAACGTACGACTTCATGACAGCAACAGAGGTGATAGAGCACCTCTACCACCCAGATTTGGTGTGGAAGCAATGGTTGAATTTAGTTAAGCCAGGGGGCTGGATAGGCCTGATGACGAAAATGGTCATCGACGTGGAGGCTTTCAAATCATGGCATTATAAGAACGATCTCACTCACGTAGTGTTCTTTAGTCGTGACACGTTCCAGTTCCTAGCAGAGCGGGATAAGCTCGAACTCGAATTTATTGGTAATGATGTAATTTTACTGAGGAAACCCCAGTAATGAGCCGTAGTAAAAAATCTAGAAAACCGGGTGCCGCTGGTGCACCTGAGTTTGTTGTAACTCGTAACCGTACAGAATCTGATGTGGAAGGCCGCTTACGCAAGCGTGCTAAAAAGCGTAAAGGTCTGAAAACGGGTAACCGTAACTCAGAAGTTAACGAGCAGAAAAAGCAAGCTGCTGCACAAAATCGCGACCCGCGCTTAGGCAGCAAAAAGAAAATACCTCTGATTGTTGAACCTGCGAAGAAAATGACGAAGCAAGAGCGTCGTTTGTCGGCAGAGCAAGAACTAGAGATGCTAGAAAATGACGCGCAATTGAACGTGTTGCTAGACCGTATTGAAGCGGGTGAAAACCTGGGCACAGGTCTACAGAAATTCGTCGATGAGAAACTCGATCGCATTGAGAAGCTAATGGACCAACTAGGTTTGTTGGAACCTGAAGAAGAGGAAGACTTCACTGCACCTGCTGAGAAAAGCACGCGCAACGATGATGACTTGCTGGCAGATTTCGACGACATTAATTTCGACGACTATAAAGGATAATTAAGCTATGAATGTAACCTTATTAGCTATTGCTGGTGTTGTGATTATCATCGCACTCGCTTCTTATGCAGGTTACCTTCTGCTTCAATTGAAAAAGCAAAAGGAATTGCAGCTGAAGCATCAAAAATTGGCGATAGACAAACGTAACGCCAACATTTTTGAGAATGTGCATACCTTGTGTCAGGCGGGCATTCAAGGGCAGTGCGATTTATCTGAAATCAGTATCCGTGTGTATAACATCATGGATTATGTACAAGGTGAAGACCGCGTTGATTTCGATAAAACGTACCCTGCGATTTCTGAGCTTTACCACATAGTGAAAGATATGGCGCGTGGCGAAGAACGCCAACAACTTGCCAAGAAAGAGCGTATGCAACAGAACTTGACGCGTCATAAAGCGGAAAGCCGCCTCACTGATGCGATTATTGAGGAGCTCAAAGTGTTGCAGAAAAACGTCCAGCCACTGAATAATCAAATCAATATTCAGATGATTTAAGCGCGACCCCCAATAGTCTCCTTATGGCTAATGGGGGTATCGTGATCACGCTAGCACTTCTTTAGTTTTATACTTAAAAAGCCAGTCGGCGTTGCCACGCTTGTCATCGTCGTATGGCAAAATAGCGGCTCTGAATATCGGGTGACGGCTTTCGTTGCCCTAGCATTTAACGGAAAGTACCACCATGTCGAATCAACACACTGAATCGAAACAGCAAATCGTCTGGGATCAAGCGGTATTGGATAAGTACAACTATTCCGGGCCTCGTTATACGTCGTACCCAACGGCGCTGGAGTTTCATGAAGCGTTCACCATTTCTGATTATGATATGGCATGCACTCAATACCCAGAACGCCCATTATCGCTGTACGTACACATTCCGTTCTGTCACAAGCTTTGTTACTACTGTGGATGTAATAAAGTCATTACACGCCATTCGCACAAAGCGGATGAATACCTCGACGTGCTTGAACACGAAATTCGTCAACGTGCTGCATTACTTGTTGGTCGCACTGTGACGCAATTGCATTTTGGTGGTGGTACACCGACGTTTCTCTCTGAAAAGCAAATCACGCGTGTAATGAGCCTGCTACGCCAAGAGTTTACTTTTAGTAGCGATGCTGAAATCAGTATCGAGGTTGACCCGCGTGAAATCGAGCTGACCATGCTGGATCATCTGCGTAGTGAAGGCTTCAATCGCTTGAGCATCGGTGTGCAGGACTTCAACAAAGAAGTGCAAAAACTGGTGAATCGTGAGCAAGATGAAGAGTTCATCGTTGCGATGGTTGCGCGCGCAAAAGAGTTAGGCTTTCGTTCGACGAACCTAGATTTGATTTACGGTTTACCGAAGCAGACCAAAGAATCTTTTGCCAAGACTCTAGAACAAGTGCTAGAGATGCAGCCGGGCCGTCTATCCGTGTTTAACTACGCGCACATGCCACAGCTATTTGCAGCGCAGCGTAAGATTAAAGACGAAGACCTGCCAAAAGCAGAGGAGAAGATGGCGATTCTGCAAGACACCATCGCGACACTGACTGGTGCTGGCTACCAATTTATCGGTATGGACCACTTTGCTTTGCCGGACGATGAACTTGCTGTTGCCCAGCGCGAAGGTATTTTGCATCGCAATTTCCAAGGCTACACCACACAAGGTGAATGTGACTTGGTTGGCTTTGGTGTTTCTGCAATCTCGATGATCGGCGATGCTTACGCGCAAAACCAGAAAGAGCTGAAGAAATACTACGCTCAAGTCAACGAACTTCGTCACGCTCTATGGAAAGGGGTCTCGCTGGACTCCGATGATTTGCTCCGTCGTGAAGTGATTAAGCAGCTGATTTGTAACTTCAAGTTAGACAAGAAAGCCATTGAGTCTGAGTTTAAAGTGAAGTTTGATCAGTACTTTAAAGAAGACTTACAGCTACTTCAGACCTTCATCAACGATGAGCTGGTGGAAGTGGATGACAATGAAATTCGTGTGACGCTGCGAGGTCGTTTGCTGATCCGTAATATTTGTATGAGCTTCGATAAGTACCTGCGAGCGAAGGCGCGTCAGCAACAATTCTCTCGTGTTATTTAATCAGAGATACAGATTCAAGATATAAAAAATGCCAGCAGATGCTGGCATTTTTTATGTTTTCGCTGGATTTAAGCGCGATCTTTTACTTTTTCTCTCAGTTCCGCTTTTTCTGCTTCTGAAAGGAACGCAATCTCAAGGCCATTGATTTGCGCTTGGCGAATCTGGTCTTGGCTCAGACCAGCGGCTGGTGCTGCTACTTCGTATTCGTATGGCAGTTCGATGCCTTCAACCGCTGGATCGTCAGTGTTCAGACACGCAAGAACGCCATGCTCTAGGAACTGCTTGAGAGGGTGGTTTTCTAGCGTTTCTACTGTACTTGTTTGGTAGTTTGACGTCAGGCAAGATTCAATACCAATGCGGTTTTCTGCTAGGTAATCCATCAGTTTTGGATCGTGAATCGCTTTTACGCCGTGACCGATACGAGTTGCGCCCAGCTCATTGATTGCTTGCCACATGCTCTCTGCACCTGCTGCTTCACCAGCATGGACCGTTACCCCAAGGCCAGCATCGCGTACTTGCTTGAAGTGAGACACAAAGCGATCACCCGGTTGGCCTAGCTCGTCACCCGCAAGGTCGACGGCAACGATGTGATCTTTCTGGCTCAGAATGCCGTCCAGTTCTTGTTGACATGCGTCAGTGCCAAATGTGCGACTCATGATACCGATCAGGTTGGCTTTCACGCCAAAATCGCGCATACCTGCTTGCACACCGTCCACGACGGCTTCAACAACCCCCGCTACTGGTAGCTTGTGTTTCATCGCCATGTAGTAAGGAGAGAAACGCAGCTCAGCGTAATCGATTTGCGCGTTTAGCGCGTCTTCTACGTTTTCGTACGCGACACGACGACACGCATCTAGATCGCCCAGTACAGCAACACCCCAGTCGAGCTTAGAAAGGAAAGCAACAAGAGAGGGTTCCGCTTCGACAATTTGAACGTGAGGAGTGAGAGACTCAATATCGTACGCTGGTAGGGCAATGCCAAACTTTTGGCCTAGCTCAAGAATCGTTTTAGTACGAATGTTACCGTCGAGGTGACGGTGCAAATCAGTAAGAGGAAGGTTCTTCGTTATCATTTTGTCGATCCGGATAGTTATGAACTGGAACAGGGCCCAAACATCATCTGTGACAATACATGGGTAAGATTTGCAGTTAAGTATAAATAACAGTTGGGTAGATTGTCAGTAGAGGATGACTAGGAAATCAACGATTCTCGCTCTTTTCTACTTCATGTTCACCAAATGTGTTGGCCATTCTTCTAGTGGCATAGGGCGGCTGTAGTAGAAGCCTTGCACCTGATTACAGCCTAAAGAGCGTAGTAATTGTGCTTGATTGCTATCCTCGACACCTTCCGCGACGACATTAGTTTTGAGACCTGCTGTGATATTGATGACGGCAGCGACGACTGAACTGTTTAAGTTTTCTTGTGTGAGTTGATTGATGAAGGTGCGATCAATCTTCAAGCAGGTAAACGGCAGAGAGTGGAGGTAACCCAGTGATGAGTAGCCGGTGCCAAAGTCATCTATCGCGATACCAATACCCATTTCACGCAGTTTAGTCATATTTTCTAGTGTGGTCGGTGCGCTATCAATGATACGTGATTCTGTGATCTCTAGTGTGAGGTTACTTGCTGGTAATTTCGTGATATCCAATACGCTTGTCACCGTATCAACAAAACTTGGGCAGGATAGTTGATTAACAGAGATATTCACATGCAGTTGGAAGTCCGACGGCCACTGTTTGCTTTCGATCGCTTGGTAAGTGTCGCGACAAGCTTGTAACAGAATCTGTTGGCCGATGGCTTTGATCATGCCGCTTTCTTCCGCGATTGGGATAAAATCTAATGGTGACACCATACCTGAGTCGCTATGCCAACGCGCAAGTGCTTCGGCGCCACACACTGTGCCACTGACGAGATCCACAATCGGTTGGTAATGAGGAATAAACTCTCGGTTTTCAATGCCAGTTTGGATCTTGGTCAGCATTTGCGTACGAAACTTTGAAGCGCTCGCTAGTTCTGGGCTGTAGTGACAAACACCAGTCAGTGAGTCTTGTTTAGCGTAACTTAATGCGATGCTGGCGTTGCGTAACCATAAAGGCATGGTTTCGTTTGGCTGGGTTTGTACAATACCAAGTGAAATCTTCATCACTACATTCTCGCCTTCCACCATAAATGGGGTGGAAAAGAGTTGCTGTAATCGACGCTCGGTTTGTTTAATTTTGGTTTCAGTGTCGACATTTGAGAGAAACACCGCGAACTCATCACCACCAATCCGAGCCAATAATGCGTTGTCACGAAACTGCTGTTTTAGCCTTTCAGCGATGCTGACCAACAGCTGGTCGCCGTTGTGATGACCCACACTGTCGTTGATATCTCTAAATTTGTTGATACCAAGTAAAAATAAACTGCCGTGACAAAGATCAGACTGATTTTCACAGATTTCGACCAAACCCTGACGGCTATATAAGCGTGTTAGAGAGTCATAAACCAACTGTTCACGCAATGCTTTGAATGAAGCTCTTAGATTGTTCGCCATTTCATTAAAAGCATGAACCAGTACGGTTGTCTCATACACATAACCAGGCTTTGGCATGCCGCTATCCCAATCCCCATTTGCCAGGTGCTGAGCGGCGGCGGCCGTCGCGTTAATTGGTCTGGTAACTCGGTTGAAAATGATCCAACTGATGGCGATCCCAAATAGGCTTACAATAATGCCAACGAGCCAACTCTCTTGCTGGCTTTTCGGTAACAGGCCGAGAAGCTCAGACTCCGAAATGGAGGTGCCGATAAACCATGTTAAGCCGTCTTGGTCTCGATACGGGGTTAGCCGACTGAAAATACGTTGGCCATCATGTTCAAATGAAAAAGTATAAGGTTGCTTGGTGTTGTTGAGATCGAAAGACCGGACGCGGCTCGCACTGATTTTGATGATCGGGTCTGCGTTTTCAGCGGCAAGCAAACGCTGCCCTTTATCCGAAAATTTTGTGCCCCATGAGATGACGCTTCCCGGGCCTGAGTGAGCGATTAAACGATGATCTGGGTCCATGATGTAGACCGACGCTTTAGTGTTGTATTTTAACTCGCGCAGGAATTCGTTGAATGTATTGATACGAATGTCTGTCACCAAAACACCAGCAAATTGGTCGTGTTTGTACACAGGCGTCATGGCTGATAGCGTAATATCCTGGCGTTCATCAGCATTGGTATAAATTTCAGACCAAGTGGCGTTTTGGCTCTCTGCAACGGGCTTATACCATGGGCGAGTGCGAGGATCGTATTGGGAGATAACCGTTCGAATGTTGTTACTCACATGGTTGGTTCCATAAATAACCAGATCACCATCGGTGTAGCGATCTTGCACCATTAAGGTGTAATCGTCGGAAAGCTCGCGGCGAAAGCCTGCAAAGTCGCCGTTTTCTGAACCAAATGCGATTACATCCAACTGCGGTATCGATTGGTAAAGATTTTTGAATGCACTCAGCAGGTAGTTTTGAATGTCTGAGGTATCGTGAGGGCGATAAAGGTTGTGATAGCTGACGTTGTGCGCGAGAGCCATAACCGCAGTAAAAGGCTTACGTAGATAGCTATTGAGGTGGTCGTGGACACTTTCGGTTAACACGGAAAGTTGCTTGTCACTGATATCCGTGACCACTTCTTCGTAACTTTGTTTTTGGACGTAGACAATGACACCGATCGCCAGTAAGAAGATCATGACAAATGGAATCAGAACAGCAGTACGCAGTGTAATTTGAGTCGTAGCAGTAGACATCGCCTAATCACATAGATGGTGGTGCGCCACAATTGTACTGATGTTTTTATTAATATCGAGTGACAAACGACGCTCGTTGTTAACGCACCACGTAAGTGATTGTCAGTACAATTCTTTTAATTTTCTGGTGAGTGTATTTCGCCCCCAGCCTAATACTTTAGCGGCATCTTGCTTATGACCTTTAGTGTGCTCTAAGGCTGCTTCTAATAAAATGCGTTCAAATTCTGGTAAAGCGTAAGAAAGTAGTTCTTTATCTCCTGCTGCGAGTGAATGCCGTGCCCAATCCGCCAATTGTTCTTGCCAACTACCATGTGCAGAGTCTGAAATGGATTTTTTCTCTTCGAGTAGTTCGCTTGGCAAGTCATTTGGTAACACTTCGCTACCACTGGCCATAACGGTTAACCAACGGCAAATATTCTCTAATTGACGAACGTTGCCAGGCCAATCAAGGCGGTTAAGAATCTCCACGGTCGACGGGTGGAGAGTTTTTGTTTCCACACCAAGCTCATCAGCCGCACGGATAAGAAAATGCTGTGTAAGCTTTTCAATGTCTTGCTTACGCTCACGCAGTGCCGGGATCTGAACGCGAATCACGTTTAAGCGATGAAATAGGTCCTCACGGAAGTCACCTTCGTGCACCAGCTTTTCTAAGTTCTGGTGTGTTGCCGCAACAATTCGTACATCGACACTGATCGGAGAGTGACCGCCCACTCGATAAAACTGCCCGTCAGCTAGAACGCGTAGTAAACGAGTTTGAATGTCTAATGGCATGTCGCCGATTTCGTCTAAAAATAGAGTGCCGCCATTGGCTTGTTCGAATCGTCCTTGACGAACATTGTTTGCTCCCGTAAACGCGCCTTTTTCGTGGCCAAACAGTTCTGATTCAATCAAGTCTTTGGGAATCGCCGCCATATTGAGCGCAATGAAAGGTTTGTTAGCACGTGGACTGTGACGGTGCAGTGCATGAGCAACGAGTTCTTTACCCGTGCCCGATTCACCGTTAATCAAGACTGAAATAGAGGAGCGAGAAAGACGACCAATGGCGCGAAACACCTCTTGCATCGCTGGTGCTTCACCGATAATTTCAGGCGTTTCTGCTGGAATGTCTTCTGGAGAGAGCTGCTCGCGTTTGTTTTCGTGGCTGTGTGCAATGGCTCGTTCAACCAGAGTTAAAGTTTCATCAATATCAAAAGGTTTTGGTAAATATTCAAAAGCACCTTTTTGGTACGCATTCACTGCCGCATCTAAATCTGAATGCGCGGTCATGATAATCACGGGAAGGTCTGGGTAATCGCGCTGTACTTGCTTTAGTAGCTCCAACCCATCAATACCTGGCATGCGAATGTCTGATACTAGAACATCCGGCACTTCGCGTTCGAGCGCCATTAACACGCTTTCTCCATCGGCATAGGTTTCACATTTGATGTTGGCAGAGGAGAGCGTTTTCTCCATTACCCAGCGAATTGAACTGTCGTCATCAACGACCCAAACATATCCTTTACTCATGTAGTAATCCTTGCAGCAAACCGAAAAACTGACGCGACTTGAAGTCCATTAGCGCACTCAGATCGGCAGATAAATAGTAAATGTTGTGTGACCAGGCCAGCTTTCTACGTCTATTTTTCCATTGTGCTGGTCGATCAAATTTTGCGAAATAGATAGCCCTAATCCAGTTCCTCCCTCGCGGCCACTGACCATGGGATAGAACAGCGTGTCTTGTAGTTCCGGTGGAATACCTGGGCCGTTGTCTGTGATTTCGACACGAGCAGCGAGTTTACAGCGTTTGCCGTGAATATTGGCTTGATGCACCGTTCTGGTGCGAATGGTTATTTTCCCGTGCTCTTGATGGCTAAGAATTTGTGCGGCGTTACTGACGATATTAAGCATTGCCTGCTCGATTTGGTCTGTATCCATCAAAATCTCTGGCAAGCTTGGGTCATAATCTCGTTCAATGATGATTGAGCGTTGTGACTCTAATTCAACCAGTTGGCGAACCTTTTCAAGAATTTGGTGCAGATTCTCTTGTGTCTTCTTACCTGGCTTCTGAGGTCCTAGTAATCGATCCACGAGCGCCCTTAAACGGTCTGCTTGCTCAATGATGATGTGTGTATATTCGGTGAGAGAGGGCTCTGGCAGCATTTTTTCTAACAATTGCGCCGCACCGCGTAAGCCGCCAAGCGGATTTTTGATCTCATGTGCAAGCCCTCGGACTAACAGCTTCGCCGCTTGTTGTTGGGCGTGTTGGTTCAGTTCTTGAGAGAGTCGGCGCTGCTGATCAATTTTGCGCATCTCGACCAGAAGCATCAACTGCTTTTGCCAAGTGATAGGGCTAACCGTCACCTCTAGCATTAAAGGGCGGCCATCAACAACGAAAGTGACGTCACTGTCGGTGATGCTTTGGCCACTTTGCAACGGTTGAGTGAGCAGCGCGAGATCCAGCGACGCATGCTGAATCAATTGAGAAAGTGATTGTTCAATAATTCGTTTAGCGCTTTGAGAAAACAGCAATTCGGCAGCCGGATTGGCATAACGGATGGCCAATCCATCATCAAGAATCAGCGTTGCTGTCACCATATTGTTGAGAATGGCACTAGGAAGACTGGTATCCACATTACGTCCTTGTTTTGCTTTAAGATTGTGCGATGCACAATAATGGTGCAATTGAACGTTAAGTATGGCGAATAAATCTTAGAAGAAAAAGTGAAAAGCACCGCTGTGATGTGATTTTTTTCACCAGATATTCTATTTTGCCCCTTTTACGGTCGGCTTAACACTTGCTCTATGTAAATGCACCGTTATAGGGCTAGTAGATGCAATAAGCTTGCCGCTTCTTTTCGCGTGCACAGCAAGTGTGTGAGTGCCTCGGTCAATATTGTTTAACTGCCACACTATATGGTTTTGTGGTGCACCATAGGGTTTTCCATCGAGTAACAATTGCAATTGCTCACCGATACCAAGCTTGCGATTGGTTTCTAATTGAATATTGATGATGCCTCGATTGTTACGGATGGTCTCGTTGTGCTTGGGGGTCTGCATTGAAAGTTGTAATGGAAGAGGCTTCTCGGTTGTTTTCTCTGGCTTGTTTTGTGATGCAGTAGATGGCGTAGTCTGAGGTGCGAGCGATTCAGTACTTTCTACCTCAGGAGCTGGTGCGCTGGCTTCAAGGTTTGGCAGTGCGATCGCTTTTGCTCCTTTGTTTGGCGTATCACTAAAGTGAACCACGCCATTTTCATCTACCCACGTATACGCGACCTGCGCGAAGGCGGTAGAGGCGATTAACAATCCGCTGAGTGCACACAGTGATGGAATAAGCTGAACTTTCATTGCTCACCTTCTCTTGTTCGATGATTTCACGTTTCAATGGCTTAGCTCTTTGACCTGTAAGGAAAAATTCTAAGCGTATTTTTATTATCCCCTCATGTTAAACGTCGAAGCTTGAGTGGCGAATACAAAAAAGGCCCGCCTGCGAGGCGAGCCTAATATTTTATTGCTGTGTTTACATTTTACACAGTGTCGACCTTACACAGAGTAGTAA
>NZ_WXWS01000412.1:0-10579 GCF_009904715.1 Vibrio sp. V42_P2S4T144
GCACTTGGTTACCTTTAACACCTAGTACAGTTACAGTCACTTCATCACCAATCATCAGTGTTTCGCCTACGCGGCGAGTCAAAATTAGCATTCTTTGCTCCTTGAGTAATCTCTAAATTTTCTTGCTACAAAGCTATTATCCAACAAAAGTTATATTTTCGTAAACTACCTTGTTAGCGAAAATCAGCCTAAAAAGGCATGTTTTTGTTGAATGTTTAATGCTTCACTAGACGTAATGTAAGCATCATGCAGAATGTTTGCTGCTGTATCCACACATTCGGGTGCTAAAACTAGCATCATAGTGAGTGCATTCGTTGCGCTGAAATTGATCTCAATATCTCGCTTTGCCAACAAATCGCATGCGTGCTCTACCATTCCATTGGCCTCAAGCCCCACTGCGGTCAACAGGCTTACCACTTCACTATTACGGATTTTGTCGCTGAACACCAGATCGAACTTGGCACATGCATCTTGTTTTATCATGATACCTGCCCGTTCTGTTTCCTCGATCACATTCCAAATGTCGATACCCAACATCTGACATTGTTTTGTAGCACTAGATAAATGTTCTTTATCGACTTCGATTATGGCAAGGTCACGTTGAATGGCTATACCAGAGACGGCTTGATTGCCTAACTCCCCCTTTACCAGACTGCCTTCATTAACATCAAATGTCGAAAGCACGCGCAGTGGCACATTATTCTTCCATGCAAATTGCACTGAAGGTAAATGTAATACTTTCGCGCCTCGGCTTGCCATCGCTTCCATGGAAGGAAAATCGATAACCGCCAATTTTCGCGCGTTTTTCACTACACGTGGGTCACAAGTATAAATACCATCAACGTCGGTAAAGATTTGACACTCATCAGCGCGCAATGCGCCTGCCAGTGCCACTGCGCTCGTATCTGAGCCACCTCGACCTAATGTGGTGATATCCCCGTTCTCATTCACACCTTGAAAGCCTGCAACAATCACGATTTGGTCTTGCTCAAGCAATCCCAGAATTGTCTTAGTATCAATGTGTTTAATCGTTGCGTCATTGTGTTGATTATCCGTCACAATATTCGCCTGTGCTCCGGTAAGCGAGCGTGCAGCATGACCCAATTTATTGAGTGTCATTGCTAACAGTGCCATTGACACTTGCTCACCAGCAGAGAGCAAAACATCAAGTTCTCGAGCTGTAGGCACGCTATCTATCTGTTTAGCGAGGTCCATCAGTCTGTTTGTTTCGCCTGACATTGCAGACACGACAACAACAACTTGATTGCCATCATTTTTCGCCTTAATGATGTGTTCAGCAACTTGGTGGATTCTTTCAATTGAACCCACTGAGGTTCCGCCAAACTTTTGCACGATAAGGGGCTTTTTCACCAGTCTTCACCTTCCCAAGACCGAAGTCTCTTTAGAACTGCTTACATCGTCAGTATTTCCTTTTAGAAAAATTATATAAGCAGTAGTTACAACAAAAACCAAATAGCCTAAATGACTCGGTTAACTTTTGGTCAATTAAACCACTTGGCTGCTAAAAAAAATTACGCTCAATCAAAGAAACTTGATTGAGCGTAATTTTAGTAGTTAAAAGCTTATAAGCGCTCTTCTAACCAAGGCTGAACTGTTTTAATTGCCTCTGGTAGTGCGGCTACATCAGTACCACCAGCTTGAGCCATGTCAGGACGACCACCGCCCTTACCACCGACTTGCTCAGCAATCATCTTAACTAGATCACCAGCTTTTACTTTACCAGTTAGATCTTTAGTCACACCAGCAATCAGGCCAACCTTGTCACCTGTTACGTTAGCAAGCAGTACGACACCAGACCCCATTTGGTTCTTGATGTCATCAACCATAGTACGTAGGTTCTTGCTGTCAGCGCCTTCAAGAGCTGCGACTAGAACTTTTGTACCATTGACTTCAACCGCTTTGCCCATGATGTTAGCGCTTTCTGCTGCCGCCATCTTATCTTTTAGCTTCTGCACTTCTTTCTCTAGCGCTTTTGCTTTCTGTGCAGATTCTGCCAGTTTCTCTTCATACTTCGCGTTTTGAGCTTCAATCGCGTCTAATGCAGCCTCGCCTGTTACCGCCTCAATACGTCGAATACCTGCAGCAATGCCGCTTTCTGAAGTGATTTTGAATAGGCCAATATCACCTGTGCTTGATGCGTGAATACCACCGCAAAGCTCTGTCGAGAAGTCACCCATAGACAGTACGCGTACTTCGTCATCGTACTTCTCGCCGAATAGAGCCATTGCGCCTTTCTTCTTAGCTGACTCAATGTCCATCACGTTGGTTTCAATCGTGTGGTTGCGACGAATTTGCGCGTTAACTAGACGCTCAACTTCTTTCAGTTCTGCTGCAGTTACGGCTTCTAGATGCGAGAAGTCGAAACGTAGGTTGTCTGCCTTCACCAATGAGCCTTTCTGCGTTACGTGCTCACCTAAAACTTGGCGTAGTGCTGCGTGTAGCAAGTGCGTTGCTGAGTGGTTTAGAGAGATAGCTGCGCGACGCTCTGCGTCAACGATAGTTGCTACTTCATCACCTTTCGCTAGAACGCCTTCCGCCATTACACCGTGGTGCGCGATTGCGTTACCTAGTTTTTGAGTGTCCTCAACGTGGAATACACCAGACTCAGTACGGATTTCACCAGCGTCACCACACTGACCGCCTGACTCTGCGTAGAATGGCGTTTCACCAAGTACGATGATTGCTTTGTCGCCCGCAGATAGTGAATCTACTTCGTTGCCTTCAACGAACATCGCAGCTACAGAGCTAGAGCCTTTAGTAGCTGTGTAACCACAGAATTCTGTTTGCGTATCAACTTTGATTGCTGCGTTGTAGTCAGTACCAAAGTTACCCGCTTCACGCGCACGTTGACGCTGCTCTTCCATCGCTTTCTCGAAACCTTCTTCGTCGATTGCGAATTCACGCTCACGTGCTACGTCGTTAGTTAAGTCAGCTGGGAAGCCGTAAGTATCGTAAAGTTTAAATACGGTTTCGCCGTCCAGTACTTTACCGTCTAGGTTATCTAGTGCTTCGTTTAGAATCGCCATACCGCGCTCAAGTGTACGACCAAAGTTTTCTTCTTCGATACGCAGTACTTTTTCAACCACAGCTTGTTGACGCTTCAGCTCTTCACCAGCCGTACCCATGATGTCAGCTAGAACGCCAACCAACTTGTGGAAGAATGCACCTTGTGCGCCCAGCTTGTTACCGTGACGAACTGCACGACGGATGATACGGCGTAATACGTAACCACGACCTTCGTTTGAAGGCATAACGCCATCCACGATCAGGAATGAACATGAACGGATGTGGTCAGCGATAACGCGTAGTGATTGGTTTGATAGGTCTTCGTAACCGATCACTTCTGCTGCTGCTTTGATAAGAGCTTGGAACACATCGATTTCGTAGTTTGAGTGAACGCCCTGCATGATTGCAGAGATACGCTCGATACCCATACCAGTATCTACCGATGGTTTTGGTAGCGGTTCCATAGTGCCGTCTGCGTGACGGTTGAACTGCATGAATACGTTGTTCCAGATCTCGATGAAACGGTCACCATCTTCTTCAGGCGTGCCAGGACGGCCACCCCAGATGTGCTCACCGTGATCGTAGAAGATTTCAGTACATGGACCACAAGGGCCAGTGTCGCCCATTTGCCAGAAGTTATCAGACTCATACGGCTTGCCGCCTTCTTTATCACCAATGCGAACAATACGATCAGCGGGCACGCCAACTTTCTTGTTCCAGATGTCAAACGCTTCGTCATCGGTTTCGTAAACAGTTACCAATAAACGATCCGCTGGCAGTTTAAGAACTTCGGTTAGGAATTCCCAAGCAAAGGAGATCGCATCTTCTTTGAAGTAATCGCCAAAGCTGAAGTTGCCTAACATTTCAAAGAATGTGTGGTGACGAGCAGTGAAGCCAACATTTTCTAGGTCGTTATGTTTACCACCTGCACGTACGCAACGCTGAGCCGTAGTCGCTCGAGTGTAGGCTCGTTTTTCTAAGCCTAAGAAACAATCTTTAAATTGGTTCATACCTGCGTTTGTGAACAGCAGGGTTGGGTCGTTATGTGGAACTAACGATGAACTTTCTACGATTTGGTGTCCTTTGCTCTCAAAGAACTTGAGGAACGCGTTACGAACCTCATCAGTGCTCATGTACATGCAGCTCTTCCTGAAAATAGTCGAGTTAGAATTTTGCCGTATTGTAGATCATGCAAACAGCTGAGACTAGTTTTCTTGAGGAAAAGAGGGAGTAGGAGAAAAAATTTGAAGCAAAACAAAAATCAGTGCGAACGACTGACCGTTAATCTTCGTCCTCAAAGCTCAGCGCGTAGCTGATTTGGTCAAAACTGTAGCCACGATATTGCAGAAAACGAACTTGTTTTGCGTACTCTTTTTGGTCTTTGGCTTTAATACCTTTGAATTTCTTTTCTGCCGCCTGTTTAGCCAGTTCAAACCAATCTTGCGGCTCTTCAGCCATAGCTTGCTCAATCACCGATTCCGCAACACGCTTCTGGTTTAACTCTTGACGAATTCGACGCTCTCCATGTCCTTTGTATACATGCTGTCTAATTTGACTCTTCGCGTAACGTAAATCATCTAAATAGTTATGGTCTAGGCAAAAATTAATTGCGATGTCGATGTCTGATTCTTCATAGCCCTTCATCGATAATTTTTGGTAAAGCTCATACTGACCATGATCGCGACGGCTAAGCAATTGGATAGCTGCCTCTTTGCTCGATAATGTTGGCGCCTGGCGTTTTTGGTACATGATGATCCTAAAAGTATTTTTGCTGTACAGGCTCTCAATGGCCTTTGTGATAATTCGATTTTTGATTTCAATAGATACAACAAAGCCCCGCATTGCAGGGCTTTGTCATTTATTAATCTATGAGAGATTAAAACTCTTCAGCTTGCTCTGGCGCTTCACCAGCTTCAGGCGCTTCCGCAAGTGCTGGCGCTAGCAACATTTCACGCAGTTTTGTATCGATAGTTTTAGCCACTTCAGGATGCTCACGCAGGTAGTTACACGCATTCGCTTTACCTTGACCAATCTTATCGCCATTGTAGCTATACCAAGCACCGGCTTTTTCAACTAACTTGTGCTTCACACCTAGATCGACAAGTTCACCTTCGCGGTTAAAGCCTTGGCCGTACATGATTTGTGTGTTTGCTTCTTTAAATGGTGCTGCAATCTTATTCTTAACAACTTTGATGCGCGTTTCGTTACCTACGACTTCGTCACCTTCTTTGATTGCGCCAGTACGACGGATATCTAGACGAACAGAAGCGTAGAACTTAAGTGCGTTACCACCTGTTGTTGTTTCTGGGTTACCAAACATCACACCAATCTTCATACGGATTTGGTTGATGAAGATACACATACAGTTAGACTGCTTTAGGTTACCCGTTAGCTTACGCATTGCTTGAGAAAGCATACGTGCTTGCAGACCCATGTGGCTATCGCCCATTTCGCCTTCGATTTCTGCTTTCGGTGTTAGCGCTGCAACAGAGTCGACAACCATAACATCGATAGCACCAGAACGTGCAAGTGCGTCACAGATCTCTAGCGCTTGCTCACCTGTGTCTGGCTGAGAAACCAGCAATGCATCGATATCTACGCCAAGTTTCTTCGCGTATACAGGATCTAGAGCGTGCTCTGCATCGATAAACGCACACGTTTTGCCTTCACGTTGCGCAGCAGCAATAAGCTCAAGGGTTAATGTTGTTTTACCTGAAGATTCTGGGCCGTAGATTTCTACGATACGACCCATTGGTAGACCACCAGCACCCAAAGCGATATCAAGAGAAAGAGAACCCGTTGAGATGGTTTCTACGTCCATTGCGCGGTTATCACCAAGGCGCATGATAGAGCCTTTACCGAATTGCTTTTCAATTTGACCTAGCGCAGCGGCGAGCGCTTTCTGTTTGTTCTCGTCCATTACTTTCTCCGATTTATTCATCTTCTTTGGGCGACGAATAGTAATTCATTTTTCTTAAGCAGAAGAACTGCTCAGCAATGAAAGTTATTATACTGTTGATTCATACAGTGTCCATACCTGTATGAAAAAAATTTGGCTGACCTAAAGTCGTGATTTGCTCTAGCCCTTATCAATGCTGGGCTAAAACAATTTAAGAAATTCTAGAGTAGATGTTGATACAATTGAGTCAGCGCATGCTCGACCGCTTTTTTGCGAACTTCTGCACGGTCACCAGTAAAATGCATGGTTTCGACTTGCTGCCAACTTTGGTTATCAGCAAAAGCAAAGCAGACCATGCCGACTGGTTTCTCTTCACTGCCACCACCCGGCCCTGCAATACCACTGATGGACACACCGATGGTCGCATTGGAGTTTTTAATTGCACCCTGCACCATTTCAATCACAACTGGCTCACTCACTGCACCATGCGCTTCTAACGTTGAAGCTTGCACACCAAGCATCTCCATTTTCGCTTCATTACTGTAGGTGACAAACGCACGGTCAAGCCACGCTGAACTACCAGCAATGTCAGTAATGGCGGTTGCAACACCACCACCAGTGCATGATTCTGCGGTCGTTAAAAGATGCCCGTGTTTAGCCAATAATGCGCCTAAATCGGCACTCAATTTTGTTGTTTTTTCCATAGCCAAAATGCCCTTTGTCTCTTTTTACTTGATAGGGATTCACGTATCCTAAGCCGCTACGGAAATAAACAAAAGAACTTACCTGTGAAAGCTGAACAAAAACACACTCCGATGATGCAGCAATACCTCAAGCTAAAAGCTGAGAACCCAGAGATTTTGCTGTTCTACCGCATGGGCGATTTCTACGAA
The DNA here is from genome assembly GCF_009904715.1 of Vibrio sp. V42_P2S4T144. NCBI lineage: Bacteria > Pseudomonadati > Pseudomonadota > Gammaproteobacteria > Vibrionales > Vibrionaceae > Vibrio > Vibrio sp. V42_P2S4T144. The sequence continues at coordinate 6,820 of NZ_WXWS01000412.1, forward strand.
CTCTTTTACGATGATGCCAAGCGAGCTTCTCAGCTTCTTGATATTTCATTGACCAAACGTGGTGCGTCTGCAGGTGAACCTATCCCAATGGCGGGTGTGCCATTTCACGCCGTAGAGGGCTACCTGGCAAAACTTGTTCAGCTTGGTGAGTCTGTGGCGATCTGTGAACAGATTGGCGATCCGGCCACCAGCAAGGGCCCAGTAGAACGTAAAGTTGTGCGTATCGTGACACCAGGTACAGTGACGGATGAGGCGCTGCTTTCTGAGCGTGTCGATAACTTAATCGCAGCAATTTACCATCACAACGGTAAGTTCGGTTATGCGACGCTGGATGTCACCTCTGGTCGCTTCCAACTGACAGAACCAGAAACTGAAGAAGCGATGACAGCCGAGCTTCAACGTACCGCACCACGTGAGCTACTGTTCCCAGAAGATTTTGAACCTATACATTTAATGGCGAGCCGCAATGGTAACCGTCGTCGCCCAGTCTGGGAGTTTGAGCTTGATACGGCTAAGCAACAACTCAATCAACAATTTGGCACAAAAGATCTGGTTGGTTTTGGTGTAGAACATGCGTCCTTAGGGTTATGTGCTGCTGGTTGTTTGATCCAGTACGTAAAAGATACTCAACGTACGGCTTTACCTCATATTCGCTCTTTAACGTTTGATCATCAGGATCAATCCGTCATCCTTGATGCTGCTACCCGACGTAATCTGGAAATTACTCAAAATCTAGCAGGCGGAACCGATAACACGCTCGCTGCAGTACTCGACCATTGTGCAACTCCGATGGGCAGCCGAATGCTGAAGCGTTGGTTGCATCAGCCTATGCGTTGCATTGAAACGTTAAACAATCGCCTTGATGCGATTGGTGAGATTAAAGAACAAGCTCTGTTTGCTGATCTTCAACCAACGTTAAAGCAAATTGGTGATATTGAACGTATCTTAGCGCGCCTTGCATTACGCTCTGCTCGCCCTCGCGATATGGCTAGACTTCGCAATGCCATGCAACAGCTACCAGAGCTAGAATCTGTCACCGCTTCTTTGACCCATCCGTACCTAACGAAATTGGCGAAGTATGCAGCTCCGATTGACGAAGTATGTGACCTGTTAGAGCGCGCGATTAAAGAAAATCCGCCGGTTGTTATTCGTGATGGTGGCGTCATCGCTGAAGGCTACAATGCGGAGCTCGATGAATGGCGAAAATTGGCAGACGGTGCAACAGAATATCTTGAGCAGCTTGAGCGAGATGAGCGTGAACGACACGGTATCGATACGCTTAAAGTAGGCTACAACAACGTTCATGGCTTCTTTATCCAAGTAAGCCGTGGCCAGAGCCATTTGGTTCCACCGCATTATGTACGTCGCCAAACACTCAAAAACGCTGAACGCTACATCATCCCAGAGCTTAAGGAACACGAAGACAAAGTACTTAACTCGAAATCTAAAGCGTTAGCACTTGAGAAACAGTTGTGGGAAGAACTGTTTGATCTATTGATGCCAAACCTTGAGAAGCTGCAAAACCTAGCTTCTGCCCTGTCTCAACTGGATGTATTACAAAACCTAGCAGAGCGTGCAGATTCGTTAGATTACTGCCGCCCAACGCTTGTGAAAGACGCAGGAATTCACATTCAAGCTGGTCGTCATCCAGTCGTAGAACAAGTAACAACAGAGCCGTTCATCGCGAACCCAATTGAGCTTAACCCAGCCCGTAAGATGTTGATCATCACCGGTCCAAACATGGGTGGTAAATCAACCTACATGCGTCAAACTGCGCTGATTGCATTGATGGCACATATCGGCTCTTATGTACCGGCAGAATCCGCACAGATTGGTTCTTTAGATCGTATATTTACTCGTATTGGTGCGTCAGATGATCTTGCATCTGGCCGCTCGACCTTCATGGTAGAAATGACCGAAACAGCCAATATTCTTCACAACGCAACTAAGAACAGTTTGGTGCTAATGGATGAAATCGGACGCGGTACTAGTACTTACGACGGTCTCTCTTTAGCTTGGGCAAGTGCGGAATGGCTCGCAACACAAATTGGTGCGATGACCCTATTTGCAACTCACTACTTCGAATTAACAGAGTTACCGAACCAACTGCCAAGCTTAGCGAACGTTCACTTGGATGCCGTAGAACATGGAGACAGCATTGCCTTTATGCACGCAGTTCAAGAAGGTGCGGCAAGTAAGTCTTACGGCTTGGCTGTTGCGGGCTTAGCTGGCGTACCAAAAACGGTCATCAAAAATGCGCGTAACAAGCTATCTCAGCTAGAGCAACTGGGGCAAAACAGTGACACACCGCGTCCAAGTGCAGTAGATGTGGCTAACCAGTTGAGCCTGATTCCAGAGCCTAGCGAGGTCGAACAAGCTCTGTCAGGTATTGATCCTGACGACTTAACGCCACGCCAAGCTCTTGAAGAGCTGTATCGCTTGAAAAGGATGCTGTAAATAGACTCACACCAAGGAGCAAAAAAGAAAAAAGGCTATGGGGAACCATAGCCTTTTGTGTATCTAGTGAAATACGGATTATTTAATCGTCTTCTACGTTAAACAAGTTTTCCATATTCAAACCTTGTTTGATTAGGACTTCACGAAGACGACGTAAACCTTCCACTTGTATTTGACGTACTCGCTCACGTGTCAGACCAATCTCTCGACCAACTTCTTCCAGCGTCGAAGGCTCATAGCCTAGTAGGCCGAAGCGTCGTGCAAGCACTTCTTTCTGTTTCGGATTCAACTCTTCTAACCAATGAATCAACGATGATTTGATGTCGTCATCTTGAGTCGAAACTTCTGGATCAGAGTTGTTTGCATCAGGAATAATATCCAGCAGCGCTTTCTCACCGTCACCACCGATTGGCGTGTCGACAGAGCTAATACGCTCATTAAGGCGTAACATTTTGCTTACGTCTTCGACTGGAATATCTAATTGAGCAGCAATTTCCTCTGCGGTCGGTTCGTGATCGAGCTTTTGAGAAAGTTCACGCGCAGTACGCAGATAAATGTTCAGCTCTTTCACTACATGGATAGGTAGACGGATCGTGCGAGTTTGGTTCATCAACGCTCGCTCTATCGTTTGTCGGATCCACCATGTTGCGTAAGTAGAGAAACGGAAACCACGTTCTGGGTCGAATTTTTCGACCGCTCGGATCAAGCCGAGGTTACCTTCTTCAATCAGATCGAGTAGTGCTAGACCACGGTTACTGTATCGACGAGAAATCTTAACAACCAAACGTAGGTTACTTTCGATCATACGTTTGCGTGCCGCTTCGTCGCCACGTAGGGCGCGTCTTGCGTAAAGCACTTCTTCTTCGGCAGTAAGTAAAGGTGAGAAGCCAATTTCGCCCAAATACAACTGAGTTGCATCTAAGCTTTTACTGCTCGCGTCAAATTCTTCACGCGCAGTCGCTTTGCTTTCTGTGGATGATGATCTTTCGAGTTCGTTATCAATGGTCTTCACTGACGCATTATCAAATGCAAACTCTTCAACTTTGGTTACTGTGTTGCTGATACTCATAACGCCTCCCCCTGGCGAGTTAGCAAGACATGACAACTCAATATGTCGCTAAATGATGTCGCAAGTTGTTTTTCAAAGTTTTAAGGCAAATAGCGTTTTGGATTCACTGATTTACCTTGATAGCGAATTTCAAAGTGTAGTTTGACCGACTTTGCACCTGAACTACCCATAGTGGCGATTTTTTGTCCGCTTTTTACGCTTTGTCCTTCTGTGACCAGCAGTTTGTCATTATGT
>NZ_WXWS01000421.1:0-10544 GCF_009904715.1 Vibrio sp. V42_P2S4T144
GAAAGTTCCTGCCCTATTTCATTACTCAGTTTTTTGGCGCTTTCAACGACAATATTTTTAAAAACGTTTTGCTGTTGTTTGTCGCATTCGCTGGCTCCAGTGCACTACCTATTTCGAGCAATTTGTTCATCAACCTTGCGGCAGGCTTGTTCATTCTACCGTTCTTTCTGTTCTCTGCTTCCGCTGGCGTATTAGCCGACAAATATGAAAAGTCATGGTTTATTCGTAAGGTTAAACTATTTGAAATAGCCATCATGCTCTTGGGTGCCATCGGATTCATAACCGAAAGTTATGGTGTGCTTTTATTGCTACTGTTTTTAATGGGCACACAGTCAGCATTTTTTGGCCCAGTTAAATATGCCCTTTTGCCTCAAAAGTTAAATGCTAAAGAGTTAGTGCCCGGCAACGCTCTTGTTGAAGCTGGTACCTTTATCGCCATCCTTATTGGCACCTTAGGCGCTGGGATTATAGCCTCTGCAGACAACGCAAAATACCTTGCCGCATTTTGTGTCGTGATCTTCGCATTGTTAGGCTACTTGTCGAGCCGCTCAATCCCCTTTGCTGCAGCCAGCGCGCCCAATCTCTCTTTTCGTTGGCAACCATACAAGCAAACCAAACACACGCTCTCTATCGCCAAATCCGATCGAGTTGTTTTTCAATGCATAATGGCAATAAGCTGGTTTTGGTTTTTAGGCGCCGCATATCTAACACAATTCCCGAATTTCACTAAGATTTACCTAAATGGCACCGAGAGTGCGGTGTCTTTCTTGCTCGCTCTATTTTCCATTGGTATCGCGCTAGGGTCGCTACTTTGCAATTGGATCTCAAACCATCGTATCGAAGTCGGTATTGTGCCAATTGGTGCCTTTGGCATTACGGTATTTGGGTACCTAATGGCCACTTCCATTCCCAATGATCTACCTATTTTCCATAACTTTGTAGACTTCTTTAGATATGAGCCTTTTTGGCCATTATTTTTCTACCTATTGATGATTGGCGCTTCGGGCGGTTTGTTTATCGTGCCGCTTTACGCATTAATGCAGCATCGAGCAAAGGAAACCGAACGTGCTCAAGTCATCGCAGGGCTCAACATTTTTAACTCTCTGTTTATGGTCGGCAGCGCTGTCTTAGGTATTGTGTGCCTAAGTGTAATCAAGATGACAATTCCTCAGCTGTTTGCATTGTTAGCCATTTTAAATTTCTTAGTCGCCGCTTACATCTTTTTGCAAATTCCTATTTTTGTAGTTCGCTTTGTCATGTGGATGCTTACGCACACCATCTATCGAGTTAAGCATAAGAATCTACACAACCTACCCGAGCATGGTGGGGCATTGATTGTATGTAATCATGTAAGCTACATGGATGCATTGCTACTTAGTGCCGTATGCCCAAGGTTGATTCGTTTTGTGATGGAGGAAGATTACGCCAACCTACCTCCATTAAGGCGCTTTTTACGTCGAACTGGGGTAATTCCAATTTCAGCGAGTAACAGAAGCTCTATCAGACGTGCATTTAACGATGTGGAAGCTGCGCTAAGCGAAGGTCATATCGTCTGTATTTTCCCTGAAGGAAGATTAACTTCAGATGGTGAAATGAATGAATTCATGCGCGGTATTGATATAATCCTACGTCGTAGTCCAGTACCTGTCATACCTGTTGCACTTAAAGGCTTATGGGGAAGCTATTTCAGCCGCGCAAAAGGTCGCGCATGCTGTGGCTTACCGACTCGATTTTGGTCAAAGCTAGAAATAGAGGCAGGACAACCGGTGCCACCAAACGAGGCAACGGCAAAAACAATGTTCGATAAAGTGCATCAACTTAGAGGCGACTGGCGATAAATACACTTGAACACATGTTTAGGATAACTGAACATGTGTTCAAATCATTAAGACAAACTGACCACACCCAGTGCGATATACTCTCCCTTTCATTCACAACAGCGAATAAAAACCTTGAATAGAAACTACCTCCTGTTTGGATTGGCGTTACTTTTTTGTCTAACCCCTCTTGCCTCCTCTCCCATTGCTCTAGTTATCGGTTTTCTACTCGCAAGTTTTGGTTTTGTGCCTTCCGAGCTGCCCATCGCTTCTTTTACTAAAAAGCTGCTGTCTTACTCGATTATTGGCTTAGGCTTTGGCATCAACTTTGAGCAAGCACTTGCAGTCACATCGGATGGTATCGGCCTGATCATCGCCACTATTACAGGCACACTGATCATGGGCACTCTCATTGCCAGGGTAATTAAATTGGAGCGAGTAACCGCTTACTTAATCTCATCAGGTACTGCAATTTGTGGTGGTAGCGCAATTGCTGCTGTGGCACCGGCGATTAAAGCGAAAGACGAGCAGATTGGATTAGCACTGGCAACAGTGTTTGTCCTGAACTCCATTGCACTCTTTGTGTTTCCTGTGATTGGACATGCTTTAGGGCTAGATCAACACACGTTTGGCACATGGGCTGCGATTGCCATTCATGACACATCTTCTGTTGTCGGGGCTGCCTCGGCCTATGGGGAAGAAGCACTAACGACGGCAACAACATTGAAACTCGCGCGCGCTTTATGGATCATTCCTGTTGCTTTGATCAGTGCCGTCATCTTTTCAAGAGGCCAAAAAGAGAATGGAAAGAAAAAACTAGCTATCCCTTATTTCATTTTTTGGTACTGTGCAGCTATCGCGTTTAGCGACTTCTTTCCTCAATTTGAAATGGTCTATCACGGCATTTTCATTGGAGCAAAGCAAGCGTTGGTTGTATGTCTGTTCTTGATAGGTTGCAGCATTTCAATTTCAAAACTAAAGTCAGCTGGAGCTAAGCCGCTGTTGTTTGGTGTGACTCTGTGGGTGCTAATTTCTACCACTTCTCTAAGTTGGTTACTGTTTTAGATATTGGTGGTCTGCTTATCGCGTTGAGGGGACGGTATTTCCCGTTTGCTATTTTTGTATATAACGACCAACGCAATAGCGATCAAAAATGCCGTTAGCTCTGCAAGAGAGCGGGCTAGCCCTTCACTACTTATCGCGATACCAATTTGTAGTGCTACTGCCGCAATTAAAACTAGCTTTGCCATCCTGAACCTTATGCATTTTCTCTCCACTAAGAAGCATAATTATGATTCAGAGTTATAAGGATACGAAATTCTCTTTATGACTAATACATAGCAAAATTGACTAATGCTGAAGTGATGACAACAGCCACTCTTTCACGGCCTTACGTGAAATTTTGATCCCACCTTCTAGTAGAGTTTCTGGCATTACATGGTATTCCACTGGCCATTTAAACTTCTCTAACTTTGATTGCAAGTGCTGGTCATACTCCGACTTGCTGCGCAATCCATTGGTCTGAATCACAGCTACTGGTCTATGACCAAACTCCGCGTCTTCGACTGGAACCACTATACTCTGCACTACACCATCAATTTGGTTCAAAGCGGCTTCAATCTCTTCACAATGGATATTCTCACCACCAGAGATAAACTGATTGTCGGCACGGCCGATTATCTTTAATTCATCACCTTGCCACTCGCCAAGATCTTTGCTGTCAAACCAGCCTTTCTCATCCAGAAATGGGGTAACATGTCCTTGATGGAAATACCCTGCCGCTAATGTCTTACCGCCAACAAAAATGCGTTGGTCAACTAATTTTATCTTACGGTGCTTCAATACATGTCCAGCATTACTGGTGCTGTCAATTCTCTTTGCGGTAACGGTAGAGGCCGCCTCCGTCATCCCATAACCTAACCACGTCTCAATGCCTTGCCCTGATGCTCGTAGTGCCAACTCATGATCAACGTGACTGCCGCCCAGTAGCACATGTGTCAATGACAAATGTGCATCATCATCCAATAACCGTTTGAGCTGAGTCGCAACCAAAGAAGCGTGTGATACGCCCTGAATATCATCAACAAGTTTCCCTGAACCGACTTTTAGTGTTGCTCCGACATATAGCCAACGATAGACAATCGCTAATCCAGAGACGTGATACAGCGGAAGCGATAACAGCCAAGCATCTTGCTGAGTGAAAATGAACTCCTGCAACAAGCCCTCTGCAGACGCAAGATGCTGTCGATGTGTATGAACCACAGCTTTAGGCTCCCCTGTAGAGCCAGAAGTAAATACTACTGAAGCGAGCCGGTCATGATGATAGCTATCTTCAGTCAACGAATCACTCTCTTGCTGTGATACTACAGGCGGTGAAAGCAATGTTGCCTTGAGTTTTTGTACATCATGTTCAGAAAAGGTCGAAGCGCACTCCTGAGAAAACCAGATAAACCGAGTTTGATCAGGCCTGTAAAGTGTAGCAAGCTTACCCTGCAACTTATCTAGTGGTTGTTCCATGGTCAGCGCAGCGAGTGCGCCTAACTGTTTGGAGGCAAGATAAAACAACAGTGTTTCTACTTGGTTCTTGCCAACCAAAGTCAGCACATCCCCCCGAGTTACACCCAAGTCATTCAAATAGTGAGTGTATTGGTCAATACGCTTCGAGAGGTGTTGCCAGTTTAATACTTCTGTTGATGTCTTGAGTGCAATAGAAAAAGGGCTCGTTTGAGCCCAATATTTCCATGGTGCCTTCGCAATATTGTCTACGCAGAATGCCACACAATCTCCTGGTCTTTTAGAGGAAGAACGGGAAGTTCACACTTAGGCCAGCCCTGCTCTAGCTGAGCTTTGAATAAGCCAATCGTATCCAAACCTGGAACTTCATCAGGCAGCTGCCATTGGGCAAAGCGCGCTAATTGAGTTAAACCGAGACTGGATTCAATACTCGAGCTAATCACTGCTTTCATCCCTAGTGACTTCGCTTTCTCTATCAGTGTAATACAAAAATCCACTGAACCAATGAGTGTGGGTTTGATGATGATCGTTTTCACTCCAGTTAGATCTTCAAGACGGAAATCTTCACGACGAACCGCATCTTGCAATGTTTCATCCCAAGCGATAGCAATACCAGTATTAATCGCAAAAGAGAGACTATCGCCAGGAGAGCGGCACGGCTCTTCCAAAAAGGTAATGCGCTGACGCAAAGACGGAGTAATGTATTTAGCAAACTGCTGCGCTTTTTCTGGTGTCCAAGCGCGGTTTGCATCAAGTCGAAGCGTTAATTGAGGGATTGATTCAAGAAAAAGGTTCACAAGCATGCCATCGCGAATTGGCTCATAAAGTCCAACTTTCACCTTAGCGACTTTCTCACCTTCCATTTCGTTCAGCTTTGGAATGAGCTCATCTGGGTCGCCAGTGCATAGTGGCGCTGTTTGGTATTTACCTTGTTGTGGTAAACCACCAGCTAATTCAAACTGTGCCATCGATAAACCAAACGCAACCGACGGGTACATATTGGCATAATCCACATCCAACTCTGCTACCCAACGCTCCGCCTGTTCTTGTAGCTGAACACCCGCATCTTCGGTGCTCTCTAAACTAAAACTAGGAAGAGGAGCGACTTCTCCAAGCCCTGTTTTACCATCTTCGGAAAGCGCAACAACATAACCAACACGTTCGGTTAGCTTGTTGTCACGTAGGATGACACCACTATCCATGGGCAAGCTATAACGATAAATTTTCGCTTCACGCATAATTCAAGTCCTATGTAATGCCGTATATTTGAGCGTTCTGACGAGCAATCCCACCAGCCTCCCAGAGGGCGAGGCGCTCAGGAAAAAAGGAACAGAGGAGCTAACACGCTCCTCATTTAGACGGATTATGGGTTGCGAGGGAATTTATCGAAGTCTGGGCGACGCTTCTCGTTAAAGGCATTACGACCTTCTTGGCCTTCATCTGTCATGTAGAACATCATCGTTGCGTTACCCGCTAACTCTTGCAGACCCGCTTGACCATCACAATCTGCGTTTAATGCAGCTTTCAGGCAGCGCAATGCCATTGGGCTGTGCTGTAGTACTTCACGACACCAACGAACGGTTTCTTTCTCTAGATCCGCTAGTGGTACAACTGTGTTTACTAGGCCCATGTCTACTGCTTCTTGAGCATTGTAGAAACGACATAGGAACCAAATTTCGCGAGCTTTCTTTTGGCCTACGATGCGAGCCATGTAAGATGCCCCCCAACCACCATCAAATGAACCCACTTTAGGGCCTGTTTGACCAAATTGAGCGTTGTCAGCTGCAATCGTTAGGTCACACATCATGTGCAGAACATGACCACCGCCCACAGCCCAACCAGCTACAGATGCGATCACTGGTTTTGGACAAGTACGAATATCACGTTGGAAGTCCAATACGTTTAGGTGGTGCGTACCTTGGTCGTCTTTGTAGCCGCCGTAGTCGCCGCGGATCTTCTGGTCACCGCCAGAACAGAATGCGTCTTCACCTAGACCTGTCAGAATGATCACGCCAACACCAGAGTCGTAACGCGCATCTGCCAACGCATCAATCATCTCTTTTACCGTTTGAGGACGAAACGCGTTACGCACTTGAGGACGCGCAATGGTGATTTTCGCGATACCATCTTCAGACTTATGGTAATGAATGTCCTCGTATTTCTCGCCGCAATCTTTCCATTGAACCGGAGCGTAAAGTTCTTCTTCAGAAATGCCTACTGTTTTAGCCATGGTGATTCCCATTGTTCTCGTTACTCTCACCAAAGTGAGACTGAATTATTTGCTTGGTATGTATCGCAAACTGTTTGGGCTGCTCTTGATGGACGTTATGACCAGCGCCTTCAACTTGTCGATACGCCAACCCGCTACGTTGTGCCAGTTGGCTAAATTTTTGGTCTTTCTCACCACACAAGTAATACACTGGTATGTTCTGCTTTTGCAGTGAGGGCAACAAATATGCCTGTTTGGCTAACGATGTCGCCATCAACATATTCGCCACCGCTGAGCCAAGATTATCACTTCGCTTCGCAATGAATGTTTGTCTTTGCTCATGGTTTAGTGAAGAAAACACCGCTTGTTGGTACCAATCGTTCAAAACACGTTCAAGTGGTTCAGTTTTGAAACGCATTGCCCAGCGAGCATCATTCTCTAATCTCACCTGTTTCTCTGACTCAGTTTGAAGCCCGAAGTTTCCCCCTTCAATAATCGCGCCTGCAATATTGAGATCTGGAAAGCATTGATGGGCAATACCATGCATCGCAATGCGGCCGCCCATAGAGTATCCAATCAAAATAAGTGGTTGTTGTGAGGGAAATAATAAAGATAGTGTGGAACCAAGAAGTTTGCAGCAATCATTTAAATCGCAGCAAAAAATAGATTGGCTGCGTCCGTGACCAGGAAGGTCAACCGTAACACGTTCATATTCGGGTAATGCATTTAAACACGCGAGCCAATCGGCACCGCTACCGAGTAAGCCATGCAAAAACACCAAAGTGGGCAACGTTCTACTTTGGTGTTTTTCTAATACAGGGAAACGTTCAAAGTAAAGCATTCAGACTCTTATTAAATGCCTTGAGTGTCTCAGCAGCTTGATTAGGTGGGGTTTGAACCTCGACCAGCAACGTGCCTTGGCGGTGACATAAATGCTCTTTTACAGATGATTGGAATTGCTCCAGTGTAGAAACATGCAAATACGCCAAACCAAACTGCTTTGCCGCGTGTTCAAACTGATAACCATGAGGCATTTGATAATATGTCGTCCTGCGCTCTGGTGGTACTGGCAACATATCAAAAATCGCACCGCCGTCATTATTAGTAACAACAAGTACCGCCGGCAGTTTATTGTGAGAAAATAGCGCCAGAGAATTGAGATCATAAAGTGCTGCTGTGTCACCGATATACATTAGTAACGGATTACCTCTTGCCCGTTGCACGCCTGATGCCGCAGCAAACAAACCGTCAATCCCTGATGCGCCTCGATTAGTGAAAACCTCTACACCATCCAATTTTCCGTACATATCAACAAGCCGAACAAACAAGCTATTACCCAAGAAAACATCTACGTTCTTTGTGCGCTCGTTGATGTCTGCTGCCAACGCAATTTCGTCAATGGCAGACGCTGAATCAGATAGGAAGGCTTCTTCGATACGTTGATGAACTCGCTTAACGTCATTCGCTAACCTATCAGCCCACCCAGCAAATATTGACTTCTCAAAATTAATGCGAGAAACCCACGTTTTAGGAGGCTCAACCCAGTGCATTTGCGCCAGATGATTTTGGTTATTCCGGTCCATACAAGGTGAGACATACCAATACTGAACGTCTTTACTTTGTTGATTTTTCGATACTTGTTTATCAATCCATTGGTTCAAACGTTTGGAGATGATTCGGCTACCAAATTGGATAATAAGTTCACAAGATTCAAGCTCGTTTGCGAACTCGGGAAGTTGAAGCCATACATCGTAATACGCCCAATCCGAACTGAGACCACTTTGCGGGTCTGCAAGTACTGGCCATCCCATCTTTTGTGCAAATGCCTGCGCCGAACGCGCTTGTTCAAGCGGTAAGCTGCCAATCACAACCAAGCCTTTTTTGTCCGAAAAAGGCGGGATGTTCGCCTGTGACAAATGGCTAAAACGCTGAGTATAAGTGCCGCTTCCTTTTCGCCATCCGGCGACCGAATCTAAGTAGGTTTGATAATCCGCTTTTGCGCCGTTGGAATACAAAGGCTCTGGAAATGCACAATTAATATGAACAGCACTACCCTGCAATTGCTGAGTAAACATCACTTCGTCAACAGAGGTCAGCAACCAGTTAAGCGACGTTGCTAAATTTGGGCTTGGTAAATTCAAACTGGCCGAAACATGATGTGAAAAAATACCCAATTGATTTATCGCTTGGTTTGCACCACAGCCGACAAGTTCTACTGGACGATCTGCTGTCAGCAGCACCAGTTTTTCACCAGTAAGTTTGGCTTCGGCAACCGACGGTAATAGGTTCGCCACTGCCGTACCAGAGGTAACGATAATTGCCACTGGCTCCTGAGTAGCTTTCGCTAAACCAAGAGCCATAAAGCCCAATCCACGCTCATCAAAATGAGTATGAATGGAAAAGTCGGACTGTTCTGCCGCTTCTAAAGTTAAAGGCGTAGAACGAGATCCGGGAGCGATACAAACATGCTTAACGCCAAATCGCTGAAGCTCAATCAATATGGTTTCTGACCAAACTCGATTGAGCACCGCTTGGTCATGACTCATGATGCGACTCCCAATGGCGGATGATCAGAAATCAGCGTAAGTAACGTCGACATTTTCTTATCAAGTTCTGCCCACTCATGTTCTGCAATGGAGCCTGGAACAATCCCTGCGCCCGCAAACAGTTGTACTTGCTCACCGAGCACAAGCGCACTTCTGATTGCGACACAAAACTCTGCTCGTTCATGGCTTATGTAACCCATTGACCCCGCGTACCAGCCGCGTGCAAACGGCTCATTATCCAATATAAATTGCATCGACTCTTGTCGGGGTAAGCCAGCAACCGCCGCTGTTGGCTGAAGCGCCGATAACAACTGAACACCATTTATCCCCGCTCTTAGACTAGCGTGAATATTTCGCTTAAGGTGCTGCACTTTTCGTAGTCTGACCAAACTCGGTTCAGCTTCCACTTCAACCATTTCAGAATGCGGTGATAGACGGTCAATGATGTCGTCCACCACATACTGGTTTTCGTTGAGGTTCTTTTGGTCTTGGGATAACCAATTCGCCAACTCCATATCTTGAGTGGCATTGTCTCCCCGACCAATCGTACCTGCTAACGCTTCGGTATGTAGCTCATGCCCTACGCGAGAATACAAACGTTCTGGCGTAGACCCCATAAAACTGTGCTTACTGTCTAAGCTCAGCATGAAATGGAAGCTATGATGGTTATTTAAGTAACTTGCTTTAAGTAGCTGTGCAGCACTTAATGTGTTATCAAGCTGCACGGTAGAGCGACGCGCTAAAACCACTTTCTTAAAATCATCATTCTCTATACCAGTCAGAACCTTATGAACTAACTCATTCCATTGAGGCTGACTTGGCGTGTGAACAATAGAGCGGATGTGAGACGAAATTGGAGCTAAGGTCGCGACCTCACAAACCAGTTTATTCAACCCAGCTAGAGTTCGCGCTTTGTCTTCTGAAATATTAACTGCGAGAGACCACTGTTGGTCAAAACGAATTAACTCAATTTGAGGCAAAAAGAAAAAAGAGGGCATACAGCGACGATTCTTCTCATGCTGTCCATCAAAAGAGCGCCCGCCCCAGACTCTTTGCCCTTCACCTAGAATGGTATAAGCAGGACCTGGCTCAACAAAAGCGTGCAATTGCCCTAGTGCAACGACCTCTTCACGTGTATCGCGGGACTGCCAATAAAACTTAGGGAAAAGTGGTTGCGCATCAAGCCAATCAATAAATGAGAAATTAGGTTTCTCGCTAAGGGGCTCGACCAGACGTGTTTGATTGCCTTCCGATTGCTGAACTCGCTCGATAATTCTCTTTACGGCTTGATGGAACTGTGACAAATCAACCTCGTTGTATGTGAGGATAAATGGTAACTGACGGCTACTCTAAGTTTAGACCCAAAGCAAATCAAGGTCGTATGCGATCTTTTGCAAAATCCTGTGATAGCAAGCGAGCAAAACTTAACCAGCAGACAGATTATTTACAGATATATAT
>NZ_WXWS01000034.1:0-10535 GCF_009904715.1 Vibrio sp. V42_P2S4T144
CTTTTAAAATGCTCCATATATTAAGGAGTATTGAATGAATGCTGTAAATAAATCTATCCTTTTCATGTTGATGTCTACGTTAAGCTTATCTGTTACTGGACTGTTAGCAAAGCAGTTGTCAGGCGAACTTTCCGTCACACTATTTAGCTTCTTACGTTTTTTGGTGCCTGCGCTTATCTTGCTTATCTTACTTCGTGTGAAAAACCTTACCTTTCCTAAAGCGGGCACGCTAAAGCCTATTTTATTGCGTGCTCTTTGTATCGGTTTGTCACAACTTTGCTTTATCGCGTCATTACAAACGTTAACGCTCGTTGAGGGGGTCGTTTTGTTTGCTACTGGCCCATTATTTATTCCCTTGGTTGAAAAGCTGTTCATGAGGGGGCGCATTCGTGTTTCAACATTGGCGGCTTTAGCAATGGCGTTCACTGGTGTGGTTATGTTGGCGGGCGGTGGAAGTGAGATCACATGGCGAGCGGATTTATTGCTCGGCTTGGCTGGTGGACTCTTCAATTCTGGTTCTCAGCTTACGTTATATAAAGTGAGTAAAACAAATATGTCGCCGCTAGAAATCAACTTTTGGGCGTTTGGTTTTGCTGCCGTATTTCTGTTGCCGCTAACTTTGTTTAACGACTTCGACGTGTTACTTAATATGAGTGTTATGGCGCCTGAGATTTCTTCAAATATGCTGTGGATCGGTATGATGTCTCTGATGATCATTAACACCCAAGTTTTTCGCTCCAAAGCATATAAACTGGCAAGCAGTGGCTCTCAACTTGCACCACTCATTTTTACTAACTTATTGTTCACTGCGGTTTGGCAGAGCCTGTTTTTTGAAGACCGAATGAGTCAAAGTCAAATTGTTGGGATGAGTTTAATAGTGCTCGCAATCATACTGAACACATGTTGGGTTCGCTTTACGGCGCATCGCAGTGGCGGTTTACAAGCGAGAACTTCTTAGTCTGTCGGAAAATGAAGGGGGCAGGTAGATAAATTGGTCGTGTGGTTTGATTTTTCCTGAGTATGGGCTAGCGTCAAGAAAGGTTCAAGGAGAGAAATCATGCTTACGCTAAATTATTACGTCGAAATTTCGGCGACACCGCAACGAGTGTGGGAAGTGCTAACCGATGTTGAGTTGTATAAACGTTGGGCGCAAGCCTTTTCACCGCAGTCTCAATTTGAAGGAGCTTGGGAAGAAGGAGGTGGCATCACTTTTTTTGATCCAGATATGGGCGGGACAAGGGCGATCATAGATACGGTGCTACCGCTTCAAAAACTTGAATTTCATCATGTTGCCATTTTTAATCCGGATAATCGTCAACAACTCGATGCTGACCTAGCATCTAGGTGGATCGGATCGCGAGAGATCTACCAGATCGATACCAACAACAATCGTTTACTACTCAATGTTACCATTCATACTCACAACGACTTTGTTTCTATGTTTAATCACGGATGGGAAAAAGCCTTACCCTTGATAAAAGCCATTTGTGAAGAGCAAGCTTAGGGTTCTTGCTTATCTTGGGCTGACGATGCGTTGCCTGAAGGTATACAATAGCACGCAAGATAGCGCACCTAAGAGAGTGGATGATGGAATTTAAAGTTGATACCCATACACATACGTACGCCAGTGGTCACGCGTACAGTACCTTGATTGAAAATGCAAAGTTGGCAAAAGAGAACGGGCTGGATATGTTCTGCACGACCGATCACGCAGAATCAATGCCGGGTGCGCCTCATTACTGGTTCTTCTCTAACCAGAAAATTCTGCCTCGCTTTCTTGAAGGCGTTGCGATTATTCGCGGCGTTGAATCTAACATTATGAATACCGAAGGCGACATTGATATTCCGCTGAGTGTAGACCGCAACTTAGATTGGGTGATCGCGAGTTTTCATGAACCCGTTTTTCGTCCTGCAAACAAGCAAACTCACACGGAAGCACTTGTTAATGTCATTCAGAGTGGTCGTATTGATGCGCTCGGTCATCTTGGTAATCCAAATTTCGACTTTGATTTTCAGACCGTTTTAGCGTGCGCGAAAGAGCACAATGTCGCGATTGAAGTTAATAACACCACGCTGAAAGGCAACAGCCGAGTAGGCAGCGTAGACCGTTGCCACGAGATTGCACAAATCGGGAAAGATCTCGGTGTTTTCTTCACCACGGGCAGTGACGCGCATTTCTGTCACGATGTTGGTAATCTGGATTTGGTTGGAGAGTTAATGGACAAAGTGGGTATTGATAGCAAGAAAGTGATTACTCACACCGCTCAGCAGTTTTTGTCTTTCTTAGCTTTGAGAGGCCGTAAACCAATTGCAGAATATGACAGCATTCTCAACGCATAAACTTGATTACATTTAAGGTATGCACCCGACGCCAGATTGCTTTACACTGCGACCCGGAAATACTCAACTAAGCTAGTTTTTCGCCTCTTATGGCGTAGGTTATTTGGGTGAATAAAGCCGACACAGAATTCGGCACTATAAATGGAGAAGTGAAAAATGTTACGTCCTTTAGTCCTAGGGTGTGCGATTGCGTTTGGCTCAACATACGCAATGGCAGAAGCGGTTGATTTAAAACAAAACATGAAACAGATGAAGATGGAATTCAAACAGGCGGCAGAAGCATCTGATGTCGAAACCATGAAATCTGCGATTGATAGCTTGCAAGCGATTGTTGAACAATCAAAGCGTGGTAATTACTCACCAGAGAAGTTTGATACTTACTTAGAAGGCTTTAACAAGCTGACGGTAACGCTAGATAAGATTGAAGCGGATCTTGATGCGGGAAAGCTACAAGAAGCAAAAGCTCAACTGCGTGAAATCGATAGTCTTCGTGAAGAGTACCACGACAAGCGCAATCCAAGCATTTGGAGCAAGTTGTTCGGCTAATTATCTACTGAGCGGAGCATTTGCTCGTGGCAGTGGGTTACGCGTTATCTCTAAGTAATGAATGAACACATTATCAGCCTGCCATTTCGGCGGGCTTTTTTGCGCCTGTCAATCGATGCATTCAAGAAAACCTGTGAGGTAGCAACCACTTATTGATACTGTTTTTTGAGCTATCACTCAAAATTGGTTACGCTGTGTGAAATTTGTTAAGTCACCGTTATGCGTAGATTAATTCCTTTTTACCGCTCGATGTTATTTGCTAGTGCTCTCAGTTGGGTGCTAGTGACACTGATGCCTGTTATCAATGCTCATGGTAACAGCATGGGCGTGTGGGCGACGCTATGTACGCTTAACGGATTTGAGTTGGTCCAAATAGAAGAGGGCGACAATTCGGTCAGCCACAAAGGCAAGCCTTGTCCGTTTAGCCACTTCTCGACTTTTCATCACGATACACTTCCAACGACACCGATACTTTCAAGACAGAGCTTGGTGACTTCTGACAGCTACGCTTATTTGGCTCTAAGTGTGCGATTTGAAACACCAGTTCCTAGAGCGCCGCCAGTTTCCCTTTTCTCATAACGAAAACAATTACAAGTAAATAAAGCCAACAACACTGCCACTTCGAGCAGTGGTACTCCCAAATCTAAGTCAATTAGCGCCGCATACGAATGTGTATGTGCAGGATGCGTTTGACTGAATTTGGGTGTTCAACAATGAAAAAAGGAAAATACACATGTTGAGAAACTCGGCAAAGCCTCAACTCAAGGAAGCCTCACGCGCAAAATCCATCTACTTTATGACGTGGCGATGGCACTTCTACGCAGGTTTGTTCGTCATTCCATTTATGCTCATGCTTTCCCTCACGGGGTTGGTGATGTTGTTTGATGATGAAATCGAACTGGCTCGATACGAAGCGATATTACAAGTTTCACCACAAGAACAAATGGTTCCTGTCTCTGCACAATTAGAAACCGTAAAGCAGGCGTATCCCGATTTTAATGTCACTCAATTTGTACCTGCTAAAACGGCCGATATTGCCAACCGATTCTCGATTCAAAACCAAGAAGGCAGCTCTCTGATTGTTGCAGTAAATCCTTACACAGGAGACGTACAAGGCACCATTAATCGTGGTGATAGCATCTATGAACTGATGAACAGCATTCACGGCACCTTGCTCATCGGCGACCTAGGTGACCGCTTAATTGAAATCGCCGCAAGTTTGGGGATTTTGCTGTTGGTGTCTGGTTTGTACCTTTGGTTACCTAGAGACAACGCCAGCCGCGCCGGCTTTTTGAAAATCCGCTTTAACAATGGCCCTCGAATTTTGATTCGTGACCTGCATGCGAATTTAGGTGGTGTGCTGTCGATTGTTCTGTTGTTCTTTTTGATTTCAGGATTGTCGTGGGCAGGGATCTGGGGTGCGAAAATGGTACAAGCTTGGAATACCTTCCCAACCTATTACACATGGGGTGAGAAACCGGAATCCACACTGACACACAAAGATCTTAACCATGGTGCTTCAGAAGAGATGCCATGGAACTTAGAGCTTGCTGCTGTGCCAGAGTCGAAAGATAAGCCCGCTCATGATCATGCCAATATGAAAGAAGAGATGGCATACGCAGGCAACCATGATGCGTTCTCCATTGATGATATCATCCTCAAGGCTGAAATGTTGGGCTTCACTGGCTATAAGCTGTTTCTGCCACGCTCTGAGGCGGGCGTTTACACCGTTGCAGCTAACTCTATGGGCGGCGATATTTCCGACCCAAGACAAGATCGCACCAGCCACTTTGACCAGTATTCCGGTCGCTTGTTGGTGGATGTAACGTGGCAAGATTACAGCCCTTTTGCCAAGTTCATGGCGGCAGGTGTGTCATTGCATCAAGGTGATGTGAGTATATTGAACAAAGTACTCAACGTAGTGTTCTGTTTGGCGTTCATCTTAATCTCAATCACAGGCGTGGTGATGTGGTGGATTCGTAGACCAAGTCGCAGTGCCGCATTGGGCGCGCCACCTAAGTTTCAACAAGACAGTATTTGGAAGCTTGGCTTAGTAACGTTAGTGATATTGTGTCTCGCGTTCCCGATGGGCGGTTTCGCGATTGTTACGGTTCTCGCACTGGATTGGTTGTTGTTTAACCGCGTCGAGAAGCTGAAAACGGCGTTGAATTAGAACAGACAAAGAGTGGAATAGTAGAAGAGCCAGCGAAGTGCTGGCTCTTTTTATTTCTGATAAATTTCCAGCGGTAAGCCATCTGGATCTTGGAAGAAGGTAAAGGCTTTGCCTGTGAATTCGTCAATACGAATTGGCTCAACTTCAACGTCATTCGATTCTAGGTAGGCTTTCACCTGTTCAACATCATCAACCAAAAACGCAAGATGTCGTAGCCCTTGTGCTTCAGGAAAGCTCGGTCTCTTTGGTGCGCCCGGAAAGCTAAACAGTTCAACTTGACTGCCGTCAGGTAAAGCGAGGTCAAGCTTGTAGGAGTCTCTGGCTTCACGATAGTTTTCAGCAATGACTTTTAATCCCAACACTTCAGTGTAAAAGCGTTTTGATCTTGGGTAGTCGCTGCAAATGATCGCGACGTGATGAATAGCATTAAACATGGTTAGCCTCTTCAAACATGGCTCGTATCCTCAAGCATGGTTAGTGTCCTCGGAGACTAAATGCTCCTTAACGAAGTCGATAAACACGCGCAGACGAGCAGGCATGTATTTGGTTTGCGCATACTGCATCGCGATTGCGCCGTGGTAGTTACTCTTGATCATCCAATCCGGCAGAACCTCCACCACTTCTCCTTGCTCTAACGCGTCTTTGATCACGAAGTCATGGAAGATCCCAATTCCCAAGCCAGACTTAACCCCGTTCAAGCGCATTTGAGAATGGTTGACGGCGTAGCGTCCACTCACAGCAATGGAGTGGAATGCTTCTTCTTTAAAGAATGACCAGATGTTGTCTTTGTCGTTCTCGGCAAGGTAAATACAGTCGTGCTGCTCAAGCTCGGTTGGGTGCTCAGGCATACCGTGTTTGGCTAGGTAATCTGGAGAGGCACACAAAACAAGATTGGTCTTGCTGATTTCTTTGAGGACCAGATTCTCATCGGGTTTGTCGGTGAGCTTGAATGCGACATCAATACCTTGCCGGAAAAGATCAATCTCACCATCTGCTGCACGCAGCTTAAGCTGTATATTTGGATAACGTTCTAGGAATGGCAACACAAACGGTTGAAGCACCGAATTAAGAAATGCTTCTGGGGCTGCCACTGTGAGTGCGCCTGTTGGCTCGGCATGATCTTCTGCAGATAGCTCAACGGCTTGCTGCGCGGCATTCACCATTGCGATGCTTTGGTCGTAAACCTTTTGCCCAGCTTGAGTGATGATCAACTTACGAGTCGTGCGCTCAAACAGTTTCACCGAGAGGGCTTGCTCTAATCGTGTGATCAACTTACTTAAAGCCGATGGCGTCACGCCGAGTTGTTTGGCTGCAGCGGTAAAACTTCCTTCGTTTACCACTAAGATAAACGAAGCAAGATCAGGAAGTAGGGCAATGAGTTTTGGATTAACCATAATTGTTCAGTTCTGCGCAGCGGAATAACGATATTGTCTGGTACGGTTTCACGAGGTTCAAGTGTCACTGTCTCGCTTTAACGATATTTTGCCAAAAATGCATTGAGTGCAGGCAAGCCAGATTCACCAGTATGGTATTGCTGCCAACAGTGATAAATGGCCGTTTCGTGGTCTGCAATCAACTCGATAGCTTCTCGCTCAGCGATTGAATACTGCTGTGAAGCTTTCACTTCTTCATGCCACTCTCGATACTTGACCTCATAAGGTTCTACCCATTTCAGAAGAGTCGCCACCAACTCTTGCCATGGTAAACCAATCCACTTGGTTGCATCTGCCAAGCCTTTATCCAGCATCTCTTGGTGTCGACTTTCGATATCCATGCCATTTGTCAGCAGTACAGGTTTGAGCTTTTCTGCGGTGAGTTCTTCCACTTCAATCAAGGTTTGCCACAGCGTTTGTTGTTCACTTTGGGTGTAATGGCTCAAGTAGTGGTTGAAAAAAGCGATGCCGTAGATTTCGCCATAGTAGGCAGACAGAACGTTATGAATCATGGTGAGAATCGTGATTTAAACAGAGAATACAGCATTGTAGGAGGGGAAAGCGCGAAGTGTAAACACCTGATTAAGAGTAAAAAAGTGCTGCTGACAGAATTCGAACAGAACTTGTGAGAATTTTATGAGAATTCGATGAAGTTGCTGATAGATTTGCTCGTCATTCTTAGAGGCAAGAACGCAAAACGTTCGAAACGTAATGCTTAACCTACTCAAGTCACGAACAATGAAGTAAAGCCGTACACATGGGCTTGGGTAGTTCAACCCTCATTAAAGGATGGAATCACAATGAAAAAACGTACCCAACTCGGACTCGTCATGACTTCAGTCGCTATGGCACTAGGCTCTGCATCAGTGAATGCGGCGGAATTGGAAATCACCGTGACAAACGCAACCAAAGGCATCTACTTTACGCCACTTATTGTCGCTGCACATGGTTCTGATCTTCAAATGTTCAGAACGGGTCAAGCAGCAACGCCAGAACTAGAAGCTATGGCAGAAGGCGGTGATATCTCTGGTCTTGCTAGCGTGATTGGTAACGCTGGTGGTGCGGTGGTTGAGAACCCTGCTGGTGGCATTTTGAATCCGGGTGTTGCAACCACCTTCACCTTGGACAGTGGCGACCACGGTTATCTTTCTCTGAGCGCGATGTTGCTGCCAACCAATGATGGTTTTGTCGGTCTAGATAGCTGGAAGATTCCAACGGAAGCGGGTACATACCGAGCAACGCTAAGAAGTTACGATGCCGGTACAGAAGCGAACGATGAACTTGCGTCTAGCATGCCAAACCCACCTTTCATTACCTTTGGTACTGGCGGCACAGGCGTTGAAGCAACGGTAACTAACGACAAAGTTCACGTGCATCCGGGTAACCTTGGTGATAGCGACCCAACTGGCGGCATCAGTGACCTAGACAGCAGCAGCCATCGTTGGTTAAACCCAGTCGCAACCATCACAATCGTTGTGAAGTAAGGGGGATGTATGAAATACAGAATCTTACTAGTAGCAGCTTCAGTCGGCTTGCTCGCCGGTTGTCCAAGCGATGATGATAATGACGTAGTGAAATCGTACCGCTACACCGTCAACGTTGCGAACTTGACTGCGAATCAACCTATGTCTCCGCTCGCTGTACTCACTCACAATGGTGACTACCAATTGTTTGAAATTGGACAAGCCGCATCCGTTGAACTTGAGCACCTTGCCGAAGGCGGGAGTAACGCTGAGCTGATTGAGTTGATGAACAGCAATGACAGTGTTTACCAAGGTATTTCGGGCAATGGATTGGTGTTGCCGGGTGCATCGGACGAAGTCACCATCACGGTTGACCCTAGTCGTTACGGTTACTTGTCTGTGGCGTCTATGTTTGTGAATACCAATGATGCCTTTGTTGGCGAAACGGGGCTATCGCTCAAATCGCTCGCGGTGGGTGAAAGCTATGAAATGAGCATGAACGTTTGGGATTCCGGCACGGAACTGAATGATGAGCTTGCCGAAACCATTCCGGGCCCAGCAGGTGGCGGTGAGGGCTTCAATGCCGCTCGTAATGACAGCAGTGACGTTGTTGCATTCCATGCGGGTGTTGTTAGCCAAGATGATGGATTAGCAAACTCAGCGCTCTCTGCGAACCATCGTTTCTTGAACCCAGGTGCGAAAGTCACCATCACTCGAGTCGAGTAACACAGGCTCCGATGACGTCTCCTTTCCAAAGCGCTTGTAGCCGAGCGCTTTATCCCTCATGGCGTCATCGGAACCTTTTTTGAAAGAATTTCTAATTTGTTCCGGTCATGTGCAAAGTGAGGATACTCGAAGGCAAGGAAAGGACCATGGAACAACAGGCAATCAATTTAGTCGCGAACATCTTGTTGGTGGAAGATGACGATGATTTGGCAGAACTGGTTCAGATGCATCTCAAGTTTCAAGGACACCAAGTGTCGCGAGCCACAAATGTCGCCGATGCTAAAACGCAATACCAGCAACAACCCTTTGATTTATTGATCCTTGACCGAGGTTTACCAGATGGTGATGGTCTAGACATTTGCCATTATTTGCGTCAGCAACAAGATTGGAGCCCAGTGCTCATGCTGACAGCCAGAGACGGTGAAATGGACAAGGTTGACGGTTTAGAAGCGGGCGTTGATGACTACATCACTAAGCCATTTAGCGTATTAGAATTCCAAGCACGAGTGCGAAACGTGCTACGCAGAGTCAGCCAAACCGCAGAAGCAAAGGTGGCAAATGAAGTCCTCGACGATGCGATGGATTTTGGTCCGCTGAGAATCATTCCGGAGTTGCACCAAGTATCCCTAAACGACAAAGACGTCACTCTTACCGCGACAGAGTTTACTTTGCTGCAGTTTCTCGCGACTCGTCCGGGCAGAGTCTACAGTAAAGATGAATTGCTCGATCACGTTTGGAACACCAGTCACTCTGGTTATCACCACACTGTGTGTAGCACCATAAACCGTTTACGCAGCAAATTGTCGTTGTCTGACTCTGATCATCACTTCATTCAAACCGTGTGGGGTGTTGGGTATAAGTTTCAACCAAGACACTAATGCAAGAAAGTAAGTCAAAACATCAAGCCAAGACAGTAAGTCGGCAGTTGTTTTCACCGTCATTTTTTAATCATCACGGGTGTTTCAAAAACACCGCTGTTTAAGGAGGCGATAGGATGAGCTTCAAATCTCGCTTGGTAGTATTTACTAGCTTGTGGTTCTGCCTCGCGGCGGTGGTGATTGCACTGACTTACAATTGGCAAAAAGAAACCATTGAGTTACGCACCAAGCAAAGCCTGCATAAAGAGCTAGCCAGCCACATGCGTGATGATAACCCGCTGATGATCGGGACGGATTACAACCCTAAAGCGCTCAAGTCGATTTTTCACACGCTCATGCTGATCGGCCCTGACTTTGAAATCTACTTCCTTGATAGCCAAGGCAATATCACCACCCATGCTGCACCGGAAGGGGCGGAGATCATGGGGAAGGTGGATCTCAATCCCATTAAGCAATTCTTAAATGACCAGCCTTTTCCTATTTTGGGTGAAGATCCACGTAATCGTGGTGAACACAAAGTCTTTTCTGTCGCGGCGATAGAGGAATTAGGCTCAACGGTCGGTTATCTCTACGTGGTGATTGGCAGTACCCGACATGACGCCATTGCCAATGCTCAAGTCGATACCCCTTACATCGCGCTGGCAGGATTGGTTTTAGTGTCCATTTTAGGCTTTGCCCTCGGGGCTTATGTGCTGGTCAAACGTAGTCTATTGAACCCGATTGAGCGTGTGACCAAGCAACTTCAACAGCAAGCTGAACATGATTTCCGCCTGCAACCTGATTTTACTCACCAAGTGCCGGAGCTCGTGCCGATTGCGCACTCTTATCAGATGATGGCGAAGCATATTCAGCAGCAATTTTTACAGTTGGAGTATCAATCGTCTCATCGTCGTCAAAGCTTGTTGCAGCTTAGTCATGATTTAAAAACGCCGTTATCGAGCGTGCTGGGCTATTTGGAAACGTGGCGTTTGCAACA